>JAFDCW010000796.1 GCA_019312705.1 Deltaproteobacteria bacterium | reverse complement strand
GAGGGCCAGGACCAGGCGCGGGCGGTCGAGGATGAAGACGTCGGTCGGAGTGAAGCTGCCGTCTTCCGGGGGCACGTCGATGATCTGCGTCTGGAAGGGGTCGTTGGGGCGGGCTAGGGCGACGGCGCTGCGCACCTGGAAGAGGTCGTGGGTGTAGTCGAGGCCACCGCCGACCGCGTTGAGGTTGTCCAGGGGCCACGTGTCGAGCAGGTACATGTCGTCGCCGCGCCACATGCGCGAGCCCGCCCAGAGGGAAATGCCCGGGGCGGCGACGTCGATGAGCTCGAGGTAGAGGTTGCGGATCGCAAGGACCTCGTCGAAGTCCCCGTCGAAGTGGAATAGCGGACCGCCGATCGCCAGGGTGGCGACGATTTTCGACTGCATGAAGGCCCATTGGTCTTCCCGGCGCAGCTCGAGCTCGAGGTAGGTGCCCTCGTCGATGCGCGGGTCGAAGGCGACGATGTCCGCGTCGCGGCCGGTGCCCCCCATGAGATCGGACGCGGCCACGACACGCCCATAGGAGCCGAACGCGAACGCCGACCAGAACTCCGGGAGGCCCTCTTCGTCATCGCCGGCGTCGTCGTCGGCCTGGCCGGTCTCATCGCCCTCGGCTTCGGCGGCTGCGGCCGCGGCGGCCTCAGGGCTCGCCGGCTGGCTACCGGCCCCAGCCGCTGCCGTGCCGGCGACGTCGGTGCCTCGGGCGTTGGCTGACGTGGTCTCGTCGTCAACGGCAGCGTCGAGGGGCGGGGCGTTGCCGGCGGGTGTCTGATCGTCGACGACGGGATCTCCGTCATCCGGGGCCCCGTTGTCCTCGGGCGTGCCTGGGTCCGACGCCTCTCCCTCCGAGTCGCCGGCGGCCTCGGTGACCCCCGGCGCTGGGGTCTGCGCGAGGCTAGGCGCCGCCCCAGAAAAGAGCGCGATCAGCAAGCCTGAGAGGAGGACGGTCCGCACAGCGCGCGGACCATAGCCCATTGGGTGGCGCCTGCAATCGGCTATGCCGACGTCCTCGCGATTGTGGTCCGGAGCCCTCCGAGAAACGTTCCCCCGGGGGGGACGCCCAGATCCTCAATCCCCAGTCATCGGCAGTAGGGGACCATCCAGGTCGTGGACATGCCTGTGCAGGCTTCGCCTGGGTCTGAGCAGGTCGGGTCGCCGCCGTCTGGGCCGCATACCTGGCGGCAGGCGTTGATGCCTGCCTCGCCGAGGCAGATCAGGCCCGCCTGGCACTGACCGTCGGTTCCGCCGCAGGCCATGCCGCGCCCCTGGGTACCGGCCGGGCGGCACCCCGTGTAGGGCTCTCTGGTCTCCGGGTTGCGCGCGAGGGTGCAGGCCTCGTCGGTGCCTGCGCAGTCTTGCGCGAAGATGTCGCAGGGGGTCGGGATGCTTCGGCAGATGCGGATGCACATGTCGCCGCCGATGGCCCCGCTGCAGCCCTGGCCCGCGCCGCAAAAACCGATCGAGCCATTCGGACACATGCGCTCGCAGGCTGGACCGTCGCCGAAGTTGAGGCAGAGCAGGCCCGCGGCGCATTCGTCGGGGAGGGCGCAGGTCTCGCCGAGGTCGCCCGCGGCGGGGTCGAGGGTGACGCACTCGGTCATGCCGATCCCCGGCTGGCATCCCTCTCCGTCGGCACAGCTCGTCGGGTCGAAGGGATCGCAGGGGCCGATCGCCGTGCACGGCATCGAGACGGGCCCGGTGTCCATCGCCGCGTCGGTCGGGGCGCCGGAGTCGATCGGCGTGCCGGTGTCTCCGGGCCCTCCGTCGGCCCCAGGGCCCGAGTCCGTGCCGGGGCCACCATCGGTCGAGCCATCGGCTCCCCCATCCCCGGTGCTCGAGTCCGAAAGCACCGGCGGCGAATCGTCACCACATCCGAGGGACGGGGCCGAGAGCAGTAGGGCAATGAGAATGGGGAATAGTTTATGCACGGCCCAAGCATACACGACGCGGCCCCGGACACGGCACTGGACGCGGGAGCGGGAACGGGAACGGGAACGGGAACGGAAACGGGAACGGGAACGGGAACGGGAACGGGAACGGGAACGGGAACGGGTGAGGGTGAGGCACTTCCGGCGCCGCTACGGTCGGCCTGTCGGCTCTGCGCGACTGCGTCGCGCTGCCGCCTCGGGCCGCCCTCGCGGCGCCTTCTAGTTTGCGACTGCGTCGCGCTGCCGCCTCGGGCCGCCCTCGCGGCGCCTTCTAGTTTGCGACTGCGTCGCGCTGCCGCCTCGGGCCGCCTCTCGTGGTGCCTTCTTGTTAGGGGGGTGCGGCACTCCCGGCGCCACGGCCGGCGGCCTATCGGCTCTGCGCGCCTCGCCTCTCGTGGTGCCTTCTTGTTAGGGGGGAGACCACCGGAGGTCGACCCACACGGGAAAGTGATCCGATATGGCCGTGTCCTCGAATGCCCGGTGCACACCCCAGTCCTGGACGAGGTCGTTTCCTTCGGGGGCGGCGATGACGATGCGGTCGTAGGGGCAGGCGCTCCCGGCCACGTTGGTATCGGCCGAGTGGGGCACCACCCAATCGTAGGCTTCGCCGTGGATGGGTAGCGCGTCGAGGTCATCTTCCGATGCGTAGCCGCACCCTGCGTTGAAGTCGCCGAGGGCGATGAAGACCTCTTCGTCCTCGTATAATGCCTTGGCCCAGGTGAAGACCTGCTCCATGGCCGCGATCTCCGCCAGCGCCGACCGCGGCCGCGTATGCACGTTGATCAGCACGAACGAGACGTCGGTGTCGATGAACTCGAAGCGGCTGAGGTACGGCTCGCGTTGGAAGTGGTCGTGGGACGAGTCGTCGTAAAGCGTGCCCTCGCCCAGCGCGCGCAGCCGCTCGGTTCGGTAGAAGTAGGCGTACTGCTCCTGGGACCGCCGGTCATCGGGCTGCAAGCCGGTCCGCGGCGACAGCGCCATAGCGAACTCGGGACCGTCCGGGTCGGCGTTGACGGCCGACAGCAGGCTCACTGGCGCCTCCCCCGACACGTCTTTGATCTCCTGAACGGCCACCACGTCGTACCCGCGAATGATCTCGGCGAGGGCCTCGAGGACTTCGGGTCGACTGGCCTTGGCGGGCCCGAGGACCTGGATGTTGAAGGTCGCGAGGCGAAGGGTGATGGCCTCGGGCGGCGCTTCGACGGCCGGCGCCGGAGCATGCGCTGCAGCCGCGGGCTGGCTCGCGGGGGCTCGTGGGCCCGATGAGGGCGCGGAGCCGCAGGCGAGGGCGAGGACCAGCAGCCATGACCACGCGTACTTCGATCTCATGGCGTTGATCATTGTCGGTAACCAGATCCGTGCCCAGTATCGCGCACGGGAGCGGGAACGGGAACGGGAACGGGAACGGGAACGGGAACGGGAATGGGAACGGGAGCGGGAACGGCAACGGCAACGGGAACGGGAACGGGAACGGAAGCGGCAACGGGAACGGGGGCGGGAATGGCCACGGCCGCCGCTGGCGGCGCCCGTCGACCCAACAACTAAACAAGGGGTGTGGATCCTTTGAAGGGACCTCACGGGAGCGGTTTCTTCGGGGTTACGTCGGGTGGGGCTTTTAAAGTCGGGTGCTCTCGGGCATGAAGTGAGGTGCAACCCAACCACTTCAGACCCGGAGGCACCCGATGGAAGGCTACCCGAAGTCGATCGACTTTGCCGGCGCGGACGCTGCGTTTGACGAACTGAAGCAGTTTCTCGATGCAGGCGGAACACTTTGCCACGACGAGCTCGAGGCCGGAGTGGCCCAGCGTGGTCGAGAGGTCGCGCGCCGAGCGCTGCAGGACTTTCTCGATCACCGCGCAGCTGGGGAGCGCCGGCGCCCGGTGGTCATCGGGCGGGACGGCGTTGCGCGCCACCGGGTGGAGAAGTCGAGTCGCGCCCTGGACACGATCGTGGGGCCGGTACGAGTGGGCCGGCTGGCCTACCGGACTCCCGGCGCACCCAACGCGCACCCGGTGGACGCTGATTTGAACTTGCCGCGGAGCAAGGCATCGCTCGGTGTTCGCCAGATGGCTGCCGATCGTGCGAGCCGGGGCTCCTTCGAAGCATCCACGAGGGACCTCTGCGCGGCCACAGGCCTGTCGATTGGAAAGCGCCAAGTCGAGGAACTGGTGGGCCACTTCTCCCAGGACATCGAATCGTTTTACGACGGGCTGGAGCACGACAGGGCGCCGTCTGACGATGTCCTCGTGCTCAGCATTGACGGCAAAGGCGTCGTGGTGCGCCCGCAGGACTTGCGCGAAGCCACGCGTAAGCGGGCCCAGAACACCACGCCAAAACTGGAGAAGCGTGCCTCCCGGGGCGAGCCGAAAGGCCGCAAGCGGACCGTGATGCTGTCCGTGACGTACGATGTTTCACCGCGACCCCGGCGGGTCGAAGACGTCCTTGATGGCGGCAAGGCACGGTTACGGAGCAAGCGTCCGAAACCTCGCGGCAAGCGCTATCGAATCGACCTCGAGGACAACACGGAGCAGGCCGTCGCCAAGCTCTTCGACGATGCCGAACGGCGTGACCCCAAACGTAAACGTCCATGGGTCTTGCTCGTCGATGGCGACATGCGCATCCATCGGCCGATCCGCAGAGAACTCGCTCGTCGTAAGCTCCGCAACGTCTTCGTGCTCATCGATATCGTGCACGTGATCGAGTACCTCTGGGCTGCTGCCTGGTCATTTTTTCGCGAGGGTGATCGCAAAGCCGAGCAATGGGTACGCACGCAACTCCTGGCTCTGCTCGAAGGAAATGCCAAGCTCATTCCGCGGAGGCTTCGTGCCAAAGCGACAAAAGCCAAGCTGACCGGAGCCAAACGCAAGAAGGTCGACGACGCGGCGAACTACATTCAGAAGCGCTACAGCGAACTGCGCTTCGACGAGGCGCTCGCGCGGGGCTTCCCCATCGCAACCGGTGTCATCGAGGGCGCCTGCCGCCACATCATCGCCGACCGCATGGCCATCACCGGCGCTCGCTGGAGCATCGCCGGCGCCGAAGCCGTCCTGCGCATCCGGACGCTCCGATGCAGCGGACACTTCGAGGAATACTCACGTTTTCATGCCGACCGCGAGCGCGAACGAAACCACGACCTCCGGGACGCAGCTTAGCTCACTCGAAAGGAGCCACACCCC
>JAFDCW010000795.1 GCA_019312705.1 Deltaproteobacteria bacterium | reverse complement strand
GCGCGGAAGCCCGAGAGGCCAGCCCCGGCGGCGCGGCCGAGCTCCGTGAGCCCCGGGACCCCGGCGCGCACGACGAGGTCCGTGCCCTCGAAGACGACGAGCTCGTTCGTTCCGCTGCCGTCGACGTCGAGGAGCGAGGCCCACCGGGTGCCGAAGATCTGATCCTGGACGACGGGGGCCGACACCGGGCTTGCGGCGCTGGCGTCGAGGCGCACCAGAGCTCCCCGGGAGTCCGGGGTGAGTACCGAAGTTCCATCGGAGAACGCTCCAACCAGGGCGGTGGAACGAGGCCCCTGGGCCCCGGTGTAGAAGCCCCCGACGCGCATGCCGGGCTCTTCGAACTCTGCCGAGATGACGCGGTTGGTCACGACCATCGCCCGGTCCAGGATGAGTAGGTAGCCGTCGCTGGTGGCGACCACCGGCTGTCGGTAGTCGCGGGTCATCGGGCCAACCTCGTTGGCGACGAGAATGCTGACTCCCATGGGCGTGCGGTAACTTCCGAGCAGCGCCGGAGTGCCGGTGTCCGCGTCGTAGGCGTGCAGGGCCACGAGGTTGCCGTCGGAGTCCGCCTCGCCGACGATGAGCTCTTCCGGAACATCGTCGTCGAGCTGCATGGTGAAGGTGCGCGTCGGGATGAGTTCGTAGGGCCGTCGCGCGACGTCGTTGACCGATACCCCGACCCGGTCCGCGAAGCTGAAGTGCTCTGCGGCCGTGCCGCTCGACGCGATTTGGAATGCCGTGAGGGACGTGCCGTCCCTGGCGAGGAGCTCGGGCGTTCCGTCGCCGGTGAGGTCCGTGACTCCGACGAGTGTCAGGTCCCCGGGGAGGGTCGCCTCGACGATGCCGGTCATCGCGTGCCGCACCGTCGTGGTCCACGTGCCCGTCGAGCCGACGTAGTGAGCGACGGCTACTTCCATCTCGCCGTCCCCGTCGAGGTCGCCGATGGAGTTCGCGCCGTCCATGACCACCCGGTCCGCGGCTCGGTCGGTCCCGACCAACTCCCACAGGAGCGCGTAGGCCGCGCCCGTCCAGTCGAAGACCGCGATGCGGCGGGCGCCGGACCCTGCGTTGAAGGAGTTGGTCCAGGTGACGACCTCGAGGGCCGGGTCGTCGTCGAGGTTCTCCAGCATCACCCGGGTGGCGCCGCGGTTGTAGTCACCGCCGGTGAAAGACGGCAGTTCGCCTTCGCGGGCTCCGGTGCCGGCTTCATATATGCCGACGGTCGGGTGCTCCCAGGAGATGACGAGCTCGTCGGCACCGTCCCCGTCGGTATCACCGAGGACCCCGCCGTTGCCGCAGTTGCCCGAGCCCCCGGTGAGGTTCCAGAGCGGGCGCGCGCTGCCGTAGCTGCAGGTGCCGTCTTCGCAAAAAGAGAACGCGGTGCCGTTCGGGCCCGAGACGCCGGTTCCGCACATGCCGGTGCCGACGTAGAGGTCTTCTTCGCCGTCTCCGTCGAGGTCGCCGACCCGGATGCCGCCGAACCAATCGGTGGTCGCAGACGGCATCTGCCAGACGACGGACCCATCGACGCTCGAAACGACGACGAGCTGCGATGGCGCGGGCCAGGTGCGGGTGAGGAGAATTTCGTCGGTCCCATCGCCGTCGAAATCGACCGCCCCCCACATGGTGTCGACGGGCACGATGTCCGACTCCCAGACGGCGAGGTTGTCCCCGCGCTTGGCGACGACTCGACCGCCGGAGACGTAGACGAGCTCGAAACGGCCATCGCCGTCGACATCCATGTCCATGAACTGAGTGACGCCGAGGGAGCCACCGAGATAGGTTCGGAAGAGCGGCGCCGGGCGGTCGATGGGCACGACGGCCGCCGAGGCCGCGGTGCGCCGCGCGTCGTGGCGAAAGACGGGCCAGTCCTCGGCCCGGGCATCTGGGGCGACGACCATCGCCGATGTGGCGAGAAGAACGAGAGCGACGGCCCTCTGAAGGGGACGATGGGCGGTACTAAGATCCAAGCGCATCATTTTGTTGTGCCCGAGGTGCGCAAAAGTCACAAGGGGGGGCACGCTCTTCGGGGCGCTCCGGTTCTGGCCTGAAGTCCGGGCCTCCGTTGGTTTTTTGCTCTTCAATTACTTATCTGATTCCATTTGGAGGCCATATCGGAGCCGGCGTGAAGAATGCCTGGCGTGTCCCGCCAGACTGTGGCCTTCACGTTCGCGGTTCACCGCCAGGACCGCCCAAGTTCGAGGATTGCGAGAAGACTATGACGACCAAAATCATCGCGGGCCTATTGCTCCTCGCCGCCCTCGGGACCGCCGACGTGGCCTCGGCCCAGATGCCTCTGCCGACCACGGAGACACCGACCCTCTTCGGTGCCCAGAGCGTCGATGATGGAGACTTCATCATCGGTCTTGCGACGGGCTATCCGACGACGAGCTTCGCCATGTTCTTCGGACTCCATGAGTCCTTCGACCTCGGGGTCCTCCTCGGCATGAACTACGGGGACTCGAGTCTCGGCGGAAAGCGCCAGCGCTTCGGTCTCGACGTGCACGTGCCCTTCCGCTGGACCATCGCGACGTTCGCCAAGGTCGCCCTCGGGTTGCGACTTTCTCCCTACTTCATGATCGGCGACGGCAACCCCGCCTACAGCTTCGGCACCGATGTCGCATTCCTGGTCGACATTCCCCTGCCCAAGCTATTCAAGATCATCGTCGGCCCGGAGCTTCGAACCGGCTTCGCCTCGGTCGGCAATGACCCAAACCGGTTCACCGCCAGGACCGCCCAAGTTCGAGGATTGCGAGAAGACTATGACGACCAAAATCATCGCGGGCCTAT
>JAFDCW010000794.1 GCA_019312705.1 Deltaproteobacteria bacterium | reverse complement strand
CGCCCTGCGATTGCGGGTGGATGGGCTGACGGTCGAGGAGATCGACCCGATCACCCGCGAACAATACGTAGTGACCGTCGACCCCTTGGAGCACCTCGCCGAGGGCGCCTCTGTGGGACGCGTCGTCTTGACCGCCGAGGCCGAGGACGAGAGCGGGCACGTGACCGTAGCCGAGCGAACGGTCGAGATCGCAAGCCGCCGCCAGTGGACCTTCCCCACCCTGGGACGAGTCTGGCAAGCACCGGAGCTCTTGTGGGACGGCGCGGTGGCGGTCGTCACCGCGGATGGCGTTTTGCACGTCGTCGAAGCCGACGGCACCGAGCGGTGCCACGCCCGCGCTGACGGTGAGCGCGGTACGTCGTCACCGACCTACGCGCCAACCGCCAATGCTCTGGTATGGGGCACCACCCACCACGTTCGCGTCACGGACGCGGAGACCTGCGCGGAGATCTACGAAGATGCGCTCCTGCGAGAGTTCGTCTCGAAGCCCGTCGTGACCGAAGATGGCATGGCGCACGCGACGACCTTCGACGGAACGCTCGTATCCTTCCGGGTCGACGGGACGGAGAGGCGGGTCATCGCTCTGAACGAGCTCGTCGCGGGCGGTTCGGCCATGGAGATGCGCTCGAATATCGTCGAGGGACCGATGGGCGACCTCTATGTGGCCGCCAAGGTCGGCTCGACGGGCGGGGCGCTCTTCGCCGTGCGCGCCGGAAGCGATGAGGTTGAAGTCGCGGAGCTCACGTCCCCGGTCAACGGCGACGCTTTGGTCACGGACACGGCGATCTTCTTCGGTGGGGCCGACGGAAGCGTGTACGGGTACGAGTTGGACCTCACGCGACGGTGGGTCGCGTCGGCCAGCGACGGTCTGACCGTGCTCACTCGGCCGGCCTTCGATGGAGACGTGGTCATCGTCGGGGACGGCGAGGGACGGGTTCATGGCCGTGACCCCGACACAGGGGAGATCCAGTGGGAGTATGACGCGGTCCTCGACCGTTCCCCGACCGGCGTCGGCCTCATCGGGCGGGCCGGCATGGCGAGCGGCCCCGCCGGGGACATCGCCTTTGGCGACACCCTAGGCTTGCTGCACGTGCTCGGCCCAGGGGGCTTCCTCCGCTTCCGCGCTCCGGTCGCGGGCGGCGGAACGGGCGACGGAATCGTCGCGCGCCCCGCGGTCAGCTCATCGCAGGTCTTCATCGGCGCTGAAAACCAGACCCTGACGGCCTTTGCGCTGCGCTGAGGCCAGCTACGGCCGCCCGCATCGGGGGCTGCGTCGCGGGCCTGGTCCGACGTACTCGACGGCCTCCGGGGGCAATCGCCGGTACGCCGATGGCTGGTCGGCGGCCGCCTCGAAGGCGTTGGCCAAGAATAGATGGTTCAGAAGCGCGACCGAGATCGCGCCAATTTCCGAGGGCGACAGGCCGAGGTCGAGCAAGGCGGCGGCCATCGCGATTCCGAAATTTGGTTCGAGGTTGCACTGGTCTCGAACGACATCGGCGATTGCCTCGAAGAGGCGATAGTAACAGCGCTCATTCTGGCTGCCGCGTCGGGCGAGACACGCGGTGAGGACCGCGACGCGTTCATCGACGGATCGAAATGCGACACCAAAACCTGGCAGGCGAGCTCGCTTGGAGATGGCATCCGAGATGATGCCCGGTAGCTCGGCCCCTGCATCCTGCGATGCTTGCACCCCGAGGAGCAGCTCGGCCGAGTGCCTGCAGGTGTATGGGCCGATGAGCGCACCATCGAGCATGAGCTGGCCCGCGAGGAGGCCGCGGATCGCGGAGCCTTCGCTGGCCACGATGCGGGCGACCTTGAGGGGCCAGATCCTCGGGTCGCCGACCGAGGACACGGTGGCGATGTCGTCGAGGACTCGTCTTTGAAGGTCCGTCGGGGACTCGCGTTGAACGGAGAGCCAGAGGAGGTCCGTCAGGGTCTGGCGACCGGCGAGGTCCGACATGACCCTAAACCGGCGATAGAGATGATCACCGGGGAGCGAGAGACACGCTGCGGTGTAGACGGTGGCGGGCCGAGACATCAGGGGGCCTCGAATTCGTCGGGGCCCCGGCCGGCCCATCGCACCGGCGGGACGTCCATCGGATACGCGCGAAAATCACCAACCTTCGTGCCCATCGCTTCGGCCAGCACCGCCGGCATGCGCGCCTGACACTGGGCGGCCACGAGCTGTAGTGGGTCATGGAGACCCAGCTGATAGAAGACCCCCAGCGCAGCCGTCACGACACCTACGCCGTCGGGGATGTACTCGCATACCCAGCCCAGGCGGCCCACGGCATCGCACAGCTGCGTGGCGCTTTCGGCATCGCGCGCATCGATGGCCTGGCACGGAACCGGGACCGGTGGATCATCTCCCCGCTCGATCGCCTGAAACAACGGCAGGGCGTCGGCGACTTCACGCTCTGCGCGCTCCGCGAGGGCGACACAGGCGGTCGCCGTGACGCCGGCACCGCTCGCTCCGCAGAGTCGCGCGAGCATAGCGGCGTGGGTCGGTCCCTCGGTCATCGGAAGAGCCGAAATGAAGACGCATGCGACTTCGAATGCGCGTCCCTCCTCCCGAGTCGGAGGTGAACCACGGAGCGCGAGTAGCGCCACCTCACCGACGGTGTAGTTCTGCGCCAGGTCGGCTTCGACGTCGTACCCGTGCAGTCGAGGGGGGCGCTCGAGCGATACGACATGGGCGCGCAATGCGTCGGGCTGGTCGATGCTTCCGAGCAGTCCGGGTTCTCCGCGAGAGGTCATCCTTCGATACTACGCGCTCGGCCTGCAAGGGGGGGC
>JAFDCW010000793.1 GCA_019312705.1 Deltaproteobacteria bacterium | reverse complement strand
AGACCGTCGACGACATGACGAGCGGCATGCACCCCGGCGACCTGATCATCATCGCGGGCCGCCCGGGCATGGGCAAGACGGCCTTCGCCGTCAACGTCGCGGTCAACGCCTGCATGGCCCGGAAGGAAGGGGTCGCGGTCTTCTCCCTCGAGATGCCCAAGGAGCAGCTCGTTCGACGAATGCTCTGCTCCGAGGCCCGGGTCGACGGCACGCGCATGCGCGCCGGTCAGCTCTGGCGCGACGACTGGCCCAAGCTCGCCCGGGCCGCCGGCGCGCTCTCGGACCTCCCCCTCTGGATCGACGACACCCCGGGCCTGTCCATGACCGAGCTCCGGGCGAAGTCGCGGCGCATCAAGAGCAAGAACGACCTCGGCCTGATCGTGGTGGACTACCTCCAGCTGATGCGCAGCGGCAGCAAGAACGACAGCCGCGAGCAGGAGATCAGCGAGATCAGCCGAAACCTGAAGATGCTCGCCAAGGAGCTCAGCCTCCCGGTCATCGCGCTCTCACAGCTCAACCGCGGGGTCGAGTCCCGGGCCGGAAAGGACAAACGCCCGCAGCTCTCGGACCTTCGTGAGTCCGGCGCTATCGAGCAGGACGCCGACACCATTTGGTTCGTCTTCCGCGAAGAGATGTACAACCGCGACGAGCCCAACGCGAAGAACCGCGCCGAAATCATCATCGGCAAGCAGCGCTCGGGCCCGACCGGCACCGCCCACGTCGCCTTCTTCAGCGAATATACCCGCTTCGACAACATGGCGAACGACGAGTACGGCGGCGGCGACTTCTCAGATTGAAATGCGGGAAACAGTATCGGATGGGTCGTGAGACCCAAGCGAGGTCGTTCCGGTCGCGAGCAGCCCGCGGAGGCTACGTAAAGTAGCTGAGCAGGCAGCGCAGCGAGCGGGGCGAGATCCGGTAGTCAATCCAGCTCCGGTCGACTGACGTCGCCCCTCGCCTTCTTGTCGACCTCGCGCCGGGTATCGCGACCCAGGCGATGCTGTTTTAGAGGTGGAGGTTCACGCCGGCATGGAACAGGTTGTAGTCGGCGGTGTAGCTGCCGGCGTTGGTGATCTCTGCCGTGTCCGGGTCGACCGCCGAGACCTGGCGCAGGGCGGCCTCATCGTTGCTGACGGTGATGGTGCTCTGAAAGACGTGGGCGTAGGCGAGGCTGATGTCGAACTTGCCCATGCGCACGGTCAGGCCGCCGTGCACGCCAAAACGCGCCCCCGGGAGGAAGTCGAGGCCTGTGTACTGGCGGGCGTCGCGGTTCGAAAATACGCCGCCGGCTTCGTGGGCGCTGGTCTCGAAGCTGAACCCGAGGCGCAGGGTCGCGAGGCCCGGGATGGCGTTGAAGTCGCCGCCGAGGCGCAAGAGCCACTGGTCATTCCACTGATGGGGGAGGTCGATGTTTTCCGGGATGGGCAGGGTCGATGGGGGCGGCAACGTGCCGCCGGCACCGACCTCCTGAAAGACGGCGCTCGACCCTGGCGGCAGGCGCACGCTCAAGTCCGTGACCTGCGCGTTGATCAGGTAGATCGCGTCGAACTCGATGTCGAACCACTCGTTCGCCATGGCGTCTTCGGTCCGGCCACTGAGGCGCTCGATGGCCTCGGGGTCCTGGGGCCGGGGCGTGATGCGATGGGCGTAGCGGAGGCCGAGGCGAACCTCCCAAGGCTGCCCCGCGGTGACCTGGACGTCGTTGACCGTCGGGTTCACGAGGGGCGTCGTCCCAGGGATCGAAGCGCCTGCATCGCCCGCGCCGTACCAGCCGGTCGTCAGGTTGGTCGTGCCCGAGGCATTCACGTTGTCGGACCACCGGAAGCCGGCCATGACGTCGAGGTTGTCCATCGGCACGAAGTGGGCCGAGATGATGAGGGCCGGGATGAACGCGTCGCTCGCGTGCAGCTTCGAGAGAATGTCCGAGGCGGGGTCCTGGCCCGGGTTCGCCACGCTCATCGAGGTGAAGTCGAATACCCCGACGCCCCACTGGAAGGTCGCCCCGAAGCGGAACCACGGTGTCGGTCGGTAGGCGACGCCGACCGACGGAAGGAGCACGAGCTGGTCCTGTTCGAGCAGTGTATAGCGACTCGGTGGCGGCAAGATGCCCGCCGACCCGCCGGGAGTCGTGTAGCGTTCCGTGTCGGGCACCCAGGTGGAGCTACCGACTCCATTCGGAGCGACGACGCCGAAGCCGATGCCGAGCTCGGGCATGATGCGGTAGGACGCGACGAGGCCGAGGGCCGGGCCGAGGGGGCTCTCGTTGCACGCCACCGGGTAGCCTTCCCCGATGAACTCCTGGGCGAAGGGTGGGGTGCTGGGGTCGCTGTCGAAGATCGACGGCGCGAAGCCCAAGGGGTTGTCGGTGTCGGCGTAGGTATTCGAGGGACTGCTCGTCCGCTGGAAACAGCCGTTGAAGGTGGTGATGCCCCCGGTCAGGTAGATCTGAAAGCCGCTCAGGTCCGCGAGGTTGGCCGGGTTCATGGTGAGAGCCATGGGGTCGTCGGCCCGCGCATAGAACGCGCCGCCGCGGCCCAGGCCCCGGGCGCCTCCTTCGCCGGGCAGTTCGAAGCCCCCGGCTGCGGCGAGCGTGGGGGAACCGAGGGTTGCCAAAAGGGCCATCGATAGGGCCGCCAGGGCAGCGAGGGCAGAGCTTCCGTGTCTGAGCATCGATCCTCCCAAAGAGAACGAAGAGAAGAAGAAAAAGCCGGCACACCATACCCGGCTCCACGGGTTCCTGAATAACACTTCGTGACACTTCGAGGAGCCGGGAGCGTTCCAGGTTCCCCGGATCGAGGGTTGCAGGGACCACGGTCGAGGAGTTCCCCGCATGTCCCCCACCGCCGCCCGCAAGATCTCTCAGCACGAGACAATCCGACCCCCTGCCCAGGGAGAGAGCAAACGTCGAACCGCGCCTCAGCGGGAGGGTGTCGGCGAGAGCCAGGTCCGGGAGATCGCTCCCCGCCCCAGCTATCGCCCCCCGGCCCCCTGTGGGCCCAAGAGCTCTCCCAAGAGTTTCCTGGGGTCCATCGGCGGCAGCGCCCCCAGTATTGCTCCGGTCAGCGCGCTGAAGAATACCTCCACGATTCCGACCAAAGAGCGCCCCTCCTCGGTTCCGCCGGCGGCGATCAGCATGGCGGACTTTGCGGCCTCGGCGGCCTCGGGGTCACCTCCCGCGACGATTGGGGTGAGTCGGTTTCCGACGTCCCGAGAGCAGACGCTCCAGGGCCTCCCCTTGGCACGCCGTATTCCCGGTCCCCCGCCCCTGCCTCGGGAGGCGATCGTGGCCATGCCCACGACCGAGCTCGCCCTCGACGAGATCGACTACGACCAGGCCTATGCATACGACCCGAAGGCCCTCGATGCGCGCCTCCGGACCCGGCCCTCGGTGATTCCAGAGGCCTTGGTCTCGGTCGCACAAGGCATGCGCGCCAGCCTAGCCCCGGCTGGCCGGGAGGAAGCGGCTCGCGAACTCCGGGCCATGCGGAAGACGACCGTCACCGGCCTGGCCCACGTATTGCGCCGGGTGGCGACGCTCCTCGAGCAGCACGCGTGAGCGTACGCACCGCGAGAGTATCTGCGCCCCCGGAGGCGGGTGTACTCACCAGGGGGTGAAGATTCACTGCATCGGTGGGGGGCCCGGGGGGCTCTACGCGGCCATCCTCCTCAAGAAGCTGGACCCCAAGAACGCGGTCACGGTTTGGGAGCGCAACGCCCCCGACGACACCTTCGGTTGGGGCGTGGTCTTCTCG
>JAFDCW010000792.1 GCA_019312705.1 Deltaproteobacteria bacterium | reverse complement strand
CGCTTGGCTACGCTTCTCGAGGCGCACCGCGCTCACCTTGTATTCGGGGCAGCCGGTGTATTCGTCGGCAGCCGACGAGAGCAGGAGGTTGGTGCGGGTCTCGGGGAAGTGGAAGGTCATGAAGACCGTGCCGGGTTTGGTCTTCTTGGTGACCTCGGCTTCGACCTCGACGTCGCCCCGGCGGCTGACGACGCGGATCATCTCACCGCTCTCGATGCCGAGGCGCCGGGCGTCCTTCGGGTGAATGCGCAAGCGCTCCCGGTCGGCGGCCGTGAGCTCGACGACCGCCGTACGGCGGGTCTGGGTGCCGACGTTGTAGTGGAAGAGCTGACGGCCGGTGGTGAGGAAGAAGGGGAACTCGTCATCGGGGAGCTCGGCGGCGGGCTGCCACGGGGTGGCCGTGAAGAGGGCCCGGCCCCGCAGGAACTCGCCACCCTCGTGCACGATGGCGGTGCCGGGGTCATCCTCGGAGACGCAGGGCCACTGGAGAAACGCCCCGGGCTCTTCGATGCGCGCGTAGCTCACCCCCCGCCAGAGCGGTGAGAGAGTCGCGATTTCGTCCATGACCTTCGACGGGTCCGGCGGCGAGCCGAAGCCGAGGTCCCGGCCCATGCGCTCGGCGACGAGCTGGTAGATGTCGCCATCGGCGACCGCGCCTTCGAGGGCCGGTATGGCCTTGCGCACACGCTGGATGCGGCGGTCCGAGTTGACGAAGGTGCCGTTCTTTTCGAGGTGAGTCGTGCCCGGCAAGACGATGTGGGCGAATCTGGCCGTCTCGGACATGAAGATCTCCTGAACGATCAGGAAATCGAGCTTCTCGAGGGCCCCTACGACGTGCTCGGTGTTTGGATCCGACTGGACGACGTCTTCGGCGGTGATCCACGCAGCCTTGAGGCGCCCCGTATGGCACTCGTCGAAGATGTCCGGGATGCGCAAGCCCACGTCCGACGGCGGCTCGACGCCCCAGGCCTCGCGGTGTTCCCGCCGCGCCGTCTCGTCGGTGACCGGCCGGTAGTCGGTGAAGACGTTCGGCAGGGCCCCCATGTCGGAGGCTCCCTGGACGTTGTTCTGGCCGCGGATGGGGTTGGTGCCGGTCCCGAGGCGCCCCATGTTGCCGGTCATCAAGCCCAGATTGACGAGGCCGAAGACCGAGTTGCTGCCGTGGGCCGCTTCGGTGACGCCGAGGCCCCAGAGGATGAGCGCTCGGTCGACCGAGGCGAAGAGACGGGCCGCGTCGCGAATCTCGGCCGCCGGAATTCCGCTGATCCCCTCGGCCCATTCCGGAGTCGAGGCGCGCATCTCTTCTTCGTAGGCCGCAAAACCTTCGGTGTGGTCCCGGATGAACTTGTCGTCGACGAGGCCCTCGGTCAGCACCACGTGCTGCATCGCGTTGATGACCGCGACGTTCGAGCCGGGGTTCAGGGCGAGGTGCATGTCGGCGAGGTTCGCGAGCTCGGTCTTCCGCGGGTCGAGGACGATGAGCTTCGCCCCCCCGAGGACGGCCTGACGGATGCGCGCGCCGTAGACCGGGTGGGCCTCGGTCGGATTGGCGCCGACCAAGAGAACGCACTCGGTATGCTCGATGTCCTCGAAGCTGTTGGTGCCGGCGCCGGTGCCGAGGGCGTTGTTGAGGCCGAAAGCGCTCGGGCTGTGACAAACGCGCGAACAGTTGTCGATGCTATTCGTGCCGATGACCGTGCGCACGAACTTCTGAAAGAGGTAGTTCTCCTCGTTGGTGCACCGCGACGAAGAGACCGCGGCGAAGGCCCCTGGGCCGTGGTCATCGACCACTGACTTGAGCTTGGTCGCAACGAGGTCCAGGGCCTCATCCCAGCTCGCCTCTCGAAAACTGCCGTCGTCCTGACGAATGAGCGGGCTGTCCAGGCGGTCCGGCGAGCGCGCGTACTCGTGAGCGAAGCGCCCTTTTACGCAAGCGTGGCCGTGGTTCGCCGAGCCGTTCGGGTTCGGCGTGATCATGGTCACCCGGTCGCCTTGGGTATGCACGTCGAGGGTGCAGCCGACGCCGCAATAAGCGCAGGTGGTGGTGGTGATCTCATCGGGGAGGCCGTGGGAGACCTCGCCCCGATCCATGATCGCGCCTACGGGGCACTCGATAGCGCAAGCCCCGCAGCTCGTGCAGTCCGCATCGGCCATCGACTGATCGTTGCCGGCGACGACCCGGAGGTCCCAGCCGCGCCCCTCCATGCCGAGGATGAAGCTCCCCTGGACTTCGTCGCAGACGCGGACGCACCGGGCGCAGGCGATGCACTTGTCCATGTCGAGCTTCAGAAACGGGTGGGAAAAGTCCTGGACCGGGTGGTGCTGGGCGACCTGGGGGTAGCGCACGTCGCGGAAGCCGACCTCCGCCGCCACGCTCTGCAGTTCACAACGATTGTTGGCGGCGCAGCCGAGGCAATCGAGGGGGTGGTCGCTGACGATCAGCTCCATCACGTTCAAACGCACGCGCTTCAGCTGCGCGGTCTGGGTCGCGACCTGCATGCCGCCCTGAGCCGGCGTATGGCACGAAGCCACGGTGCGTCCGTTGGCCTCGACCAGGCACATGCGACAGGCGCCGTGGTCTTCGAGGGCGTCCGATTGGCAGAGGGTCGGCACCTTGGCGCCGGCCTTCCGTGTCGCGTCGAGCAGCGAGGTCCCGTCTTCGACCTCGACGACTTGGCCATCGATAGTGAGCTCGATCATGCCTGCACCTCGTTCTGTGCCGTCTTGGCCGTCTTGGCCGTCTCGGCCGGCGCCAGCATCTGGGGCGTCCGGGCGCCGGGTACGTATTGGTCGAAC
>JAFDCW010000129.1 GCA_019312705.1 Deltaproteobacteria bacterium | reverse complement strand
AGGGGCTCTCCGTGGTACCCTCTGGACGTGACTTGGGCCCATATTACGCTGGTGTTTTCCCTATTGGCCCCCCTCGTGACCTCGGGCTGCGGCCGCTCCCACCCGGAAGATCCGCCCGCGATGGACGCAGGCCTCGACGCCGATGGCGGCATGGACGGGGCGACGGATGCCGACGCGATGATGCCGACCTGCGTCGTCGACGACGACTGTGGACCGGGCGGTCTCTGCGTCGACGGGGCCTGCATGAGCCCGGAGTGCCGCAGCGACCTCGAGTGCCCGCCCCGGGAAGTCTGCGAAGACTTTCGGTGTTCGTTCCGCGGCGAGTGCGCCGCGGACTCTGACTGCGATGCCGGCGACGAGTGCATCGACGGAAGCTGCACGACGCCGACCGAGTGCGAAAGCCGAGCGGACTGCGGCCCCGCCGAAGACTGCGTGGCCGGGACCTGTGTATTCGCCGGCGAGTGCATGGATTCGGCGGACTGCTCGCCGTCCTTCGAGTGCATGAGCAACGTCTGCGTATTTACCGGCGACTGCATGACCTCTGCCGAGTGCTCCACCGGCTTCGCCTGCGAGGGGGGCAGCTGCGTCTTCACTGGCGAGTGCCTCGTTGACGGCGACTGCGCGGCCGGCTTCCGGTGTTCGAGCGCCGTCTGCGTGCCAACCGGATGCCTCCGGGACGACGAATGCCCTGCGGGGGAGATCTGCGACCTCCTCGCCCGCCGCTGCGTACCTGAGCGTCGTTGCACTCGCGACGCCGACTGCCCCGTGGGTGACCTCTGCTTCGCCGGTCGCTGCACAACCATCCTTCGGTGCCGGGATTCTTCCGAGTGCCCCCCCGGCGAGCGCTGCGATGGTTTTCGCTGCGTGCCGCCCCCCTCCTGTACTTCGGACACCGACTGCCGCTCCGGGGAGCGTTGCGACGGAGGCAGCTGCCAGCCCTTCACCTGCACTGCCGACGCCGAGTGCTCGGCGGGGTGGCGCTGCCTAGGCAGCCGGTGCCTACCGCCCTTCATCTGCGAGACCGACGCAGACTGCCCCTTCATGGGCATGGTCTGCATCGACCGCGCGTGCATCGTGCCCGACGGCTGTACCGGCGACGCGGACTGCTCCGCCTTTGCCCCGGTTTGCATAGACGGGGCGTGCATCCCCCTCCCCCCGCCGACCTGTGAGACCGACTCGGACTGCCCGATGAGCCAGGAGTGCAACTTCGGTTTCTGTGAGGACATCAACCGCTGCCCGGAGACGCCGTGCCCGCCGAGCCAGGTGTGCGAAGCGGGTGCCTGCGTGCCGCCGCCAGAATGCACGACGGCCGCCGAGTGCGAGGCCGGCTTCGACTGCCAACTCGGGCGCTGCGTCTTCGTCGGTGAATGCATGGGCGATACCGACTGCCCCGACCGCTACCGTTGCGTCGCCAACGCCTGCACCTTCGTGGGCGAGTGCAGTCGCGACGAAGACTGCGGCCCCCTCTACGAGTGCACCCTCGGCTCGTGCCGCTACCTGGGCGAATGCGGCAGCGACGCCGAATGTGACCCCGGCGAGAGTTGTGTCACGGGCTCGTGCCAGACCATGCCCTGCCGCGGCAACGACGAATGCCCCATGGGCAGCATCTGCAACATCTCGACTCGAGCCTGCATCCCCGACATCGAGTGCGCGGCAAACCCCGACTGCCCTTTGGGCTTCACCTGCCTCGGTACCCAATGCTACGCGCTGCAAGCCTGCATGCCCCCGGGCGACATGGGCGGCTGCCCCGAGGGCACCACCTGTGCCGACTTCGGCGCGTGTTTCATCGCCTCGGACTGCACCATCGACGGCGACTGCCCGGCCGGCGAGCGCTGCGAGGCCAACAGCTACTGCCAGCCGACGTCCTGCGCAGACGCCGGTGATTGCAACTACGGCTGGGGCTGCATCGCCGGCCGGTGCATCCCCTGGCTCTTCTGCGGCGACGACAGCGACTGCAACGACGGGCTCATGTGCATCAACAACCAGTGCACCAACCCCGGCGGCTGCATGCGCGACAGCGACTGCCCCCCGACCCAGAGCTGCCTCGCGGGCCTCTGCTACTCTCTGCCTCCCCCGGAGTGCGACACCGACGTCGACTGCGCCATGGGCGAGATGTGCGAACTGGGCTTCTGCCGGCCCGCCACATCGTGCCGGATCGGCGCCGATTGCCCTGGCGGCCAGGTCTGCGTCGACGGCTTCTGCCGCATCCCGGTCGACTGCACCGGAGACAGCGATTGTGGAATCGGAGAAACCTGCGACGAGCGTGGGCAGTGCGTTTCGCCCTGACGCGGTCAGCAGCCGTCGGCGGTAACCCTTGCGGGCGCAGCCTGGATATGATGTAGCGGCGCGATGCCGCGATTTCCCATCGTCTCGAAGACCACCGAATCCCTCTCGACCCGCGTATTCAGCGGCCTCGTGAAGAAGGCGAAGGCCCGCGAAGCCGAAGGCAAAGAGGTCTACTGGCTCACCGTTGGCGATACCTACCTCGAGCCCCCAGCGGTCGCCCGGGCCGAGGCCCAGCGCACGGCGGACCACCCGCGGCTGCACAACTACGCGGTGCCGGCGGGAGATCCGGCGCTGGTCGATGCCATCGCCCAGAAGCTCTCAAAGCAAGCCGGGCGCGAGATCGACCGTGGCCTCATTCAGGTCCAGTCCGGAGCAACGGCCGGCCTCTCCGTCGTCATCAAAGCACTGCTCGATGTCGGTGATGAGGTGCTCCTGCCGTCTCCATACTGGCCACTGATCCGCGGCATCATCGCCGGTCGCGGGGCGACGCCGGTGCAGGTGCCGATCTGGGACCGCGTCGATGACGAGTCCTTCGACCTCGAGGCTGCCCTCGAAGGCGCCGTGACCCCCGGAACCGCAGCGATCTACGTGAACAGCCCCCACAACCCGACGAGCCGCGTGCTCAGCGAGGGTCACCTCGAGGCGATCGAGCGCGTCGCCGAACGCCACGACCTCTGGGTACTTTGCGATGAGGCCTACGAGGAACTGTGGTTCGGCGACGAGGCCTATCCGCCGGTCTGGAATCGGCCCAAGCTCCGGGAGCGCGCCGTCGCGACCCATACTCTCTCGAAGGGCTACGGCCTCGCCGGAGCGCGCATCGGCTACACGCACGGCCCGGCCGCCGCGATGGAGGCCATCCGCGGCGCCCAGACCTTCATGACCTATTGTGCGGCCCGGCCCATGCAGCTCGGCGCGGCGGCGGCCATTCGGGATGATGGCGGCTGGGCGAACGAAGCGCGTCGTCTCTACCGGGACGCGGGGGAGAAGGCCGCCAAGGCCATCGGCGTCCCGGCCCCGGTCGGCGGCACCTTCATCTTCTTCGATTCGACCCCCTTCCGGAACGAAGGGGAGACGACCCTCGACTTCCTCGAGCGGTGCCTCGAAGCCGGCGTGCTCATGACTCCCGGAGGAGCCTGCGGTGCCGCTTACGATGCATTTGTCCGCGTTTGCTTCACTTCGTTGCCGCCCGCAGCCCTAGAGGAAGCCCTAGGCCGCCTCCAGAGTGTGCTTCATCGCTGATTGGCATGCTTAAAAGGCGACCGCCGCTGGCATTTTTCCGTATCCTCCGCCGCGGAGACAGCATGCGTTTTACCCACATCATTCGCTTCTCAGGCTTCTCGGGCTTCTCGGGCTTCCTGGCCTTCTTGGGCTTCCTGGCCTTCTTGGGCTCGTTCGGCGCTCTCACAGGCTGCGGACCGTCCCTCGACCTGAACTTGGTCCAGGCGGACCACCAGGCGCCGAGCAACGTGGCCGTCTTCTTTACGGTCGATGCCAACACCGGCGAACCCGTCGCCGGCCTGACCGCCGAAGACTTCCGAATCTACGAGGACGGCGCCCTGGTCTCGGTCGACGAGAGCAAGCAGACGATCATCAACCCCGAGGTTGCCGCCAAGCACTACACCCTCTTGCTCGTCGATATGAGCGGGAGCGTGACCGAGTCCGACCAGGTGCCGCTCATCGAGCAGGCGGCGAGCCAGTTCACGAGCACCCTCGAGGGCTATCAGGAAGTCGCTGTCTACGCCTTCGACGGCTCCGAGGACATCCACCCCATCACCCCCTTCACCTCCTCGTCAGGTCGCTCTTCGGCCGGGGTCAACCGCCTCAGCGGCTTCCGTACGCAGGACCCTTCGACGAACCTCCACGGCGCCATCGTCCAGGCGACCGAGGTCCTCAACGCCGAGGTCGCCGAGTCGGAGACGCCCCTCACCTTCGGCACCATCGTCGTCTTCACCGACGGCACGGACCGGGCCGCGCGGGTCAGCTTCCGCGACATGATGTCGTCCCTCGACGACGTGGACTACGACGTCTTCGCCGTCGGCGTCGGCAACGAGATCGACGAACCCACCCTCGCCGAGATCGGGTTCAGCGGGTACGTGCTCGTCGAGGACGCCGCGGCGGTGACCGCAGCCTTCGAGGCCATCGGCGAGAAGATCGTCGGTTTCACCCAGCGCTTCTATCTACTCAGCTACTGTAGCCCGGCCCGGGCGGGCATCCACGAGGTGACCGTCGAGGCGATCCAGGGAGAGGCCGCAGGCACCCTCGACTACACCTTCGACGCCGAGGGATTCGGCCCAGACTGCAACCCGGACAGCCCCCCGCCCTTCGATACCAGCGGGACGGGGCGGCGGCCTCGGCGACGTCCGCGGCCCTCGAGCGGAGCCCGTATTCAGGTATCGGCGTCGGCCGGTTCAGGCGGCGGTGGTGCAAGCGCGTCGGCTGTGGCAGACCCCGAGGCAGGCGACTATTGATTTCGGGCACAACGTGCCCATATCACCCCACCGGTGAACACCAAGGAGACCCCGCAGATGTCCAATCATGAAAAGCTTTCGCGCCGCTCGACCCTCAAAATCGCCCTCTCGGTGATTCCCATGTCCATCGGTGGCGCCGCCCTGCTCAACGCTTGCGGCAGCGACAGCGAAGGCCTCGACTGCACCGACGTCTCGGGCCTCAGCGAAGCCGAGACGGCGACCCGCAGCGCCCTCGAGTACGTCGAAGCGTCGCCCCACGGTGCAGAGAAGGACTGCACCAACTGCAACTTCTACACGGGCAACAACACGGCCTGTGGCGCCTGCACGCTCATCAAGGGCCCGATCAACCCGGTGGGCTACTGCAAGAGCTGGGTCGTAAAAGCTTAGTAGAGACGGACGACCCAATTGGGGACGCCAGGTCGAGGAAGCAATTCCTCAACCTCGCGTCCCTTCTGTCGTTTTTTTGACCTTTGATCGGCGGTTCCCGTAACTCATGGGAGGACGGAACTCTCAGGCGAATCTCGAAAGGGATGAGGGGGCCGGCCGATGGGAGGGACGTGATGATTCCGATCGAGTGGCTACAGGGGCTGGACCAACAACGGGACGGCTATCGCCGACTCCTCGACGACGCCGGAGGCCTCGCGGCCGCCGCGTATCGCCTCGCTCGGGCTCGATGCCAGACGTGGGAGACGGCGACGATGGTACCGACCCGCCTCGAGGTTCGGGCCGCGGCGCGCAGGATCTCGTCGCGGGTGGGGCTCGGAGCGGTTCCGACTGGCCTGTTCCTCGCGCGCGAGTGCGAAGCGCAGGGCCTGCTGGTCCTGTAGCGGGCCGGTGCGTCACAGCGTCGCGCGGGCGACGTCGGCGGCAACGCTCTCGGGCAGGAGCCCCCGCTTCGCGGCGTCGGCGGCCAGGGCGGCCGAGTCTTCGATGACGACGAGGTCGCTGCCGGCGGCCCGGACGCGCTCGGCGAGGTCTGCGATCGCGGCCTGGCGCCCCGCCTTCTCGCGGACTCGGCGGATGTAGATCACGCGGATACGCCCGCCGTACTGCTCGGCCAGGGCGAGATAGTGCTCGGCGTCTTCCTGGCCGCTGTCGCCGATGAGAACGAAGGGCAAATCGCCGAAGGCTTCGAGCACGGCCTTCATCTTCTTGCGCTTGTGGCCGTGGCCGCCCCCCGGGGCGAAGCCCTCCCGAGTGAGGCCCCAGTCACGGAGGAGGATCGGCCCCCGGGGCAGGCCGTGCTCGTCGATGAAATGCTTCAGATGCTCGTAGAGATTCCAAGGGCTCGACGAGACGTAGACCATCGGGTTCTTCTGGGTCCATCCCCCGGCGACGCCGCGAGCGAAGGCATCGTAGAGCACGTCGACACCCAGAAATGTTCGTCGGAGCGTCGCCTCCGACATGAAGAGGGCCCACGCACGCTTGACGATGTTGCGCACGTCGGTGTCGATGACCGTGTCGTCGACGTCACTGATGACCCCGTACTCGGCGTCGTCGCCGAGCACGAAGACCGGCGCTTGGACCGCTCGCCGGCCGGCGCCGTCGCCGACTACGCATACGTCGACCGAATGCCAGCCCGGCTCGATCGCAGCCGGCGGTGTGATCTCTAGGTTCAGGAAACCCTCTTCGTCGGTAATGCCGAAGTGTTCCTCGCCGGCCCAGGAGACGCGCAGCTCAACGCCGGGGACCTCGGCCGTATTGAAGCGCACGAAGGACGCAAAGGCCCCACCGACGAGGCCCCGGTCGAGGCGCGGAGAGACCTCCCCGCGGTCTTCGAGGACCCGGGCCGTGAGGGTCACCCGGGAGCGGATACCGAAACCGCGATAAGGAATCACGCGTAAGGGTCGCGCGATGCCGAGGCCCCGGGTGACGGCGCGGCGTCCTTTGCCCACGTCCCGATGGACGGCGTGGGCGATGCGATAGACGACCTTCGGAAGCGGCGGCACGGCGTCAGGCGTCGTTCAACTCGGCGTCGAGGCGCGCGTCGTACTCGCCGTCGGCGTCACCGTCATCGCCGTCATTGCGTTCTCGCGCCGACTTGCCCGAGGCCCCGGGGCCGTCACCGCCGCCACCTTCCCCCTTGCCGCGCCACTTCAGGCCCAGGAGAAAGATCCCGCCGCCGGCGGCGAAAGCGGCGAGCAGCGAGAGCAGAGCAAAGGTGCCGAGGGGGCTGTCCGGGGGCACCGCGAGCACCCGCTCGCCGTAGCGGGCGACGATGGAGTCTTGGATCTCCCGGGCCGTCTCGCCGCCGACCAGACGGGTACGAATCTCCGCCTTGAGTTCCTGGGCGACGGGGGAGCCGTGAATGTCGAGGGTCTGGTTCCAGCAGCATGGAGACTTGATACGCCCCTCGAGGGCCCGGGCCGTGGCCTCGGTCGCAGGATCTGCGGCGGCGGGCACGTCCTCGACCGGCCCGTGGTTGTGCCCGTCTGAATCCTGAGCAAAAACGGGCGCGACCAGGATCATAGAGATCAGCGCAAGCACCAAGGGGCGGGTCATGGGGCCTTTCTAATGCCGATGGATGCAAACCGCCATAGCCGGGCGGCTTGCCGGCACTTCAACTTCGGACGTGAAACGTTCGGGCGGTCCTGTGTCACCATGTGGAGGTGAGTGCGTTCCCGAAAATGGGGCTGTCCCTGCTCGACGAGCAGCACGACATGCTCAAGGGACAGATGCAAAGCGTCGTCGAGGCCCTGGACCAGAAAGAGGCCACCGGCGTCGTGGCGGAACGCCTCGCAGAGCTGATCCGCTACGTGGACGTGCACTTCTCGATGGAAGAAGAGGTGATGGTCAAAAACGCCTACCCGCGGCTGGCGGCGCACAAGAGCGCCCATGAGGCATTTCGAAACAAGGTACGCGAGCTGCACGAGTCCATCGACGGTTCGAATACCGAGATCATGGAAGTGCTGGTTCGGCTGCTCGAGCGCTGGCTGGAGAAGCACGAGACGAGCGAAGACGAGCGGCTGCTCGAGTTCTTGAAGAGCTGACGCGGGGCGCGGATTTCCCGCCGCCCCGGCCCCCACGAGTCTATCGCCCGCAGCCCCGCCGTGCCACGCTGCGGCGTCTTGGAAGAGTTCCTCGCCATCGCCACGAGCTTCCCGACCTCCGTGTATACGGTGTTGGTCCTCATTTCCCTCGTCTATTGGATGGTGAGCGTCGTCGGCCTCGCCGGGGACCACGGCGACGGGGACGCGGATCTCGGGGATGCGGGAGACGCGGACTTTGGCGACGCTGGAGACGCCGATTTCGGCGACGCGGGAGACGCGGACTTTGGCGACGCGGGGGATGCAGATGTCGGCGACGTGGGGGACTCCGACCTCGGTGACGTCGGCGCCCACGGCCACGGCCACGGAAGCCATGGCGCCGATGCCCACGATGGCGGTGCCCTCGATGGGGTGATGGGCCTCTTGACCCTCCTGCGCCTGCGCAACGCACCCCTGTCGATCACCCTGAGCGTGCTCTTTCTTTCGGCGTGGGTGATCACCTACTTCGGCACGCTCTTCGGTCTGCCCCTCGTCGGTGGAGTCAACTGGCTGACCGGCTCGGTCCTCGGCGCCTTGGCCCTCGTCCCGGCGATTCCGCTCACCTCGCTCATGACGATGCCCCTCGGGCCGCTCTTCAAACAGCAGTACGCCCCGGGGCGGCGCCACCTGGTGGGCCGCGTCGGCGTCGTGCGCATCGCGGGGGGTAAGAACGGTAGCGCCCAGATCCGCCTCAAGGAGCCAGCGCTCAAATCCGCTTGAAGGATCCGGCCGAGGGCGAGAAAGGGCTGCTTATCCGGGTGGCCACCGACGACAAGATCCACAGCGGCGACGAAGTGCTCATCGTCGACTATGACGAGGACAAGAAGGCCTACCTCGCCGAGCCAATGGAAGCCATCTTGCCGTCGAAAAAGCACCGCGGCTGACTGGAAGCGTGAGGCTCCTCAGACGAGATCTCCTGGAGATCTTCCGTGGATCACTTGATCGGGGGTCGCTGACGTACGGCTCCTGATGACACGCGCCCCCGGGTTCGTGTAGATCCGCGGGTCCGGGGGGGCTCAGGCGGGGTCCCCCATCGTTAAGGAGTCACGATGGACCTCAGCACTATTCTCGGGATCCTCGTCCCGGTGGGCGTCGGCGTCTTCATGCTTTTCGGCATCTTCGCGCTGATCGCGCGCTTCTATCGGAAGATCGACCAGGACCACGCCCTGGTGATCAACCCGATGACCGG
>JAFDCW010000128.1 GCA_019312705.1 Deltaproteobacteria bacterium | reverse complement strand
CGAGGCGGTCTTCGAGTATCATGACGCCCGCAAGGGCTACGTGAGCACCTCGACGGTGACCCGGGTCGTATTCCGCCTGCGGGTCCTGACCGTGCCGAAGGCGAACGTCGAGCCCACCTGGGAGCAACTCACGAACACCCACCGCGTCCCGGACCTCCCGACCCGCTGAAGGCGCGCCGGCTGCTACCCTAGGCACCGTGGAGCCAGATCGCCAGGTCGAGATCCAGCTCGGCCACATGTGCAACAACCGCTGCACGTTCTGCGTGAGCGGGCAGCGTACGGCGATGGGCGAAGCCCTTCCCCTCGCCGCGGGCCCCATCCTCGAACGCATCCGCGAGGCGCGCAGCGCCGGCCACCGCAAGATCACTCTCCTCGGCGGCGAGCCCACCCTTCAGCCGGCGTTCATGGAGGTGGTCCGCGAGTGTGTTCGCCTCGGCTACGAGGAGATCGTCATTTTCACCAACGGCGTGAAGACCGCCCGAGCCGCCGTGATCGACGAGGTCCTCGCGACCGGAGGGAAGTTCTCCTGGCGCATCTCCCTTCAAGGCGCGACGGAAGAGGAGCACGAGGCGACGACGCGGAAGGTCGGCTCCTTCGCCCGCATCTTGCGCACCCTCGAACACCTCGCGGCCCGCGGTCAACGCATCAGCATCAACATGTGCGTGGTCGGTTCGAACCATGCGTCGGTCGATCGCTTTCCGGAGCTCTTGGCGCCCTACGGCGTCGAGCAACTGCACCTCGACCTCATGCGCCCGGCGGATGCCGGCGAGCGCAGCGAAGAAGAACTGCGAGCGATGATGCCGCCCCTTCGTGCCTTCGCCGAGCCCCTCACCAAGATGGTCCAAGCCTTCGACGAGAAGTTCGAAGACGGCTTCGACGTGAACATCGGGAACCTTCCCTACTGCATCGCCCCGCACCTCGGTCACGTAATTCATCACGACGGCGAAACGACGGAGACCATCGCGATCGACGGCGACGACCAGCTGAGCCGTCCTTGGAACAAATACCTCGTCAAAGGCCGGGACAAGGTCAAGCTCCCGAGCTGCGCCGAGTGCCTCTTCGAGTCGCGGTGCAGCGGCGTCTTCGACACCTACCTGCGTTTTCACGGGCCGGGCGGACTCACGCCGGTGACGCCGCCGATTCTCGCCGACGCCGACCCGACCCGCCGCCTCCTCGCGCTGCATTTGTCGGGCGTGGTGCAGTCCCTCGAGGATCCCTGGTCTGTCGAGGAGCGCGGCGCGGACGAGCTACATCTCACGCTGCGTGGCGATCCCGAAATTCGGGTAGCGCTGCGTCGCGGCGCGACGGCAGGTTCGTTCGCGCAATTTGGAGTGCTCTGCTTGGAACTCCTCGGCCCCGTCGATGGAATGCGCACGCCTCTGGACGCTCTCCGTCGGGTCGGGGCCGCCCTCGAAGCTGCGGGGTATCCCGTCGTTCACCCCGTCGGCGACGACGCGGCGCTGCCCCTCAGCGCGAGCGTTGCCCAAAGGCTTCGGAAGATCCGCGCCGCGGCCCCCTTCGGCGAGCTTTCTTTCGTCGATGTGCGGGTACGCGACAGCGGCCGCCGGGCGGACCTGGAATTCGTCGGACCCGGTGGGGAAATGGCCACGGTCTGGCTCGAGGACGCCGACGGGCGCGCCCGGGGAGGCTATCGACTCGCCGAAGGGGCTCCGGTGACCGGGGCCCTGACCTCGGGCCTTCGCGAGCTGCTCGGGCTTTTCCGTCGTCCAGCTATCGACCGCGTGGAACCTCCCGCGTAAACATACGCCATGCATTCGTTTGGCGATCATGACGCACTCGGTCTCGCGGAGTTGGTGAGGGATGGTGAGGTCACCCCCCTCGAACTCGTCGAGGCGGCGATCTCGAATATCGAAGAGGTCAACGGCGACCTCAACGCCGTCGTCATCCGCATGTACGACGAGGCCCGGCGTGTCGCCGGTGGTGACCTGCCGGATGGTCCCTTCCGGGGCGTGCCCTTCTTGCTCAAGAACCTGCTCTCCGCCTACAGCGGCGTACGACTGACCGGGGGGAGCCGCTACTACGCGGACTACGTGCCCGACCACGACGCCGAATTGGTCAAGCGCTACAAGCGCGCCGGCCTGGTGGTCGTCGGCAAGACCAATACCCCGGAGCTGGGCATCGTGCCCTTCACCGAGCCGGAGCTGCACGGGCCCACGCACACTCCCTGGAAGCTCGGCTACAACTCCGGGGGTTCGAGCGGCGGAGCCGGCGCTGCCGTCGGTGCGGGGGTGGTACCCGCGGCCCACGGCGGCGATGGAGGGGGGTCCATCCGAATCCCCGCGGCATGCTGCGGCGTCTTCGGCTTCAAGCCCACGCGGGCGCGCACACCCACCGGCCCCGACGCCAGTGAGCATTGGTACGGCTTCGCCATCGAGCACGCCCTGACCCGTTCCGTGCGTGACAGCGCGGCTCTCCTCGATGCGACGACCGGGCCCGAAGTCGGCAACTGGTACGCGCCGCCTCCCGTGCCTGAGCCCTTCCTCGATGCGACCCGCCGGGAGCCCCGGAAGCTCCGGGTGGCGTTCACCACCGATCCCCTCATGCCGTCGAAGGTCCACCCCGATTGCGTGACCGCGACCGAGCGTATGGCGCAAGCCCTCGAAGACCTCGGCCACCACGTCGAAGAAGCGCGGCCCCCGGTCGATGCGTCGGCATTCGCCCGAGATTTCCTGACGGTGGTCTCGGTCGCAACCGCTACCGAGGCTATCGCTGGAGCCAAGATCGTCGGGCGGCCTGCGACCAAAGACGACTTCGAGGTGACCACCTGGCTCGCGGTGATGATGGGGCGCAATACCGGCGCGGTGCAGTTCGCTCTCGCCCTCGAGAATCTCAAGACCCTCTCGCGGACGACGGCACCCTTCTTCGAGGACTACGACGTGCTCTTGACGCCGACCCTCGGGGGCCCGCCTCCAAAGATTGGTGCCCTCAAACCAAAGGGCTTCGAAGCGACGCTCCAGCGCGCGATCGTCCGCGGCAACCTCGCTCCTCTGCTCAAGGTCCCCGGCGCCGTCGAGCGGGTGGCGGAAGAGGTTTACGACTTCGTACCCTTTACGATCTTCGCCAACGTGACCGGCCAGCCCTCGATGAACGTGCCTTTTCACTGGAATGATGACGGGTTGCCCATCGGCACCATGCTCACCGGGCGCTTTGGCGACGACTGGACCCTCCTGAGCCTCGCGGCCCAGCTCGAAGAGGCGCACCCCTGGGCAAACAAGCGCCCCCCCATCAATACATACGGCTGATACCCTCCGGGCCATGGGCACTCCGTGGGAGCAGCGGTACCCGGTTTTCGTGTCGAAGGCGGACCTCCGCTCGGACGAATATCGGCAGAACCGCGAGGAGAATCTTCGGACCCTCGACACCCTCGGTGCGGCGCTGACCGAGGCTCGCGCGGGAGGTGGCGAGAAGTACACCACCCGCCATCGAGGCCGCGGCAAGCTCCTGCCCCGGGAGCGCATCGAGCGGCTCTTGGACCGTGATTCCTGGTTCCTCGAAGTCTCCGCCCTCGCGGGCCACGGAATGAGCGGCGAGGCCTCGGGCAGTTCGATCGTCGGCGGCGTGGGCCTCGTCTCCGGGGTCGAGTGTATGATCACGGCGAGCGAGGCGACCGTGAAGGGCGGGGCGATCACGCCCATCACCCTCGCCAAGAGCGCGCGCCTCGCCGAGATTGCACTGCAGAACCGACTGCCCGCCATCAGCCTCATCGAGTCTGCGGGGGCGGACCTGCCGAACCAGTCGAAGATCTTCGTGCCCGGCGGCGAGGCCTTCCGCGACCTCACCCGCCGCAGCAAGGAGCGCATCCCGACCCTATGCGTAGTCTTCGGGAGCTCCACCGCCGGGGGCGCCTACATCCCCGGAATGAGCGACTACACCGTCATGGTGAAGGACCAGGCTCAGGTCTACCTCGCGGGGCCTCCCTTGGTGAAGATGGCGACCGGGGAAGAGTCGACGCACGAAGAACTCGGTGGCGCCGTGATGCACAGCACGGTGAGCGGGGTGAGTGACTACCTCGCCGAAGACGAGGTTGACGCGCTCCGTATCGCCCGGGAAATCGTCGCCCACCTCGATTGGAAGAAGGGGGCGGCTCCTACGAATCGCACGGTGGAATCGCCGGTCTACGACGCGGATGAATTGCTCGGCATCGCTTCTCACGACATCCGCGCGCCTTTCGATAGCCGCGAGGTCATCGCCCGCATCGTCGATGGCTCGCGCTTCAGTGAGTTCAAGGCCGGCTACGGAAAAACGCTGGTCACCGGATGGGCCCACGTGCACGGCTTCCCGGTCGGCATCTTGGCAAACAACGGGATTCTCTTTGGGGATTCGGCCGAGAAGGGCGCCCAGTTCATTCAGCTCTGCAATCAGACCGACTGCCCTCTGCTCTATCTACAAAACATCACCGGCTTCATGGTCGGTAAGAAGTACGAGCAGGGCGGCATCATTCGGGCCGGGGCCAAGATGATCAACGCCGTCGCCAACAGCACCGTGCCCGCGATCACCATCATGACCGGCGCGAGCTACGGCGCCGGCAACTACGCGATGAGCGGCCGGGCCTACGAGCCGCGTTTCCTCTTCACCTGGCCCAACCACCGCATCGCGGTCATGGGCGCCAAGCAGCTCGCAGGAGTCCTCGACATCATCCAGAGGCAGTCGGCGGCCAACAAGGGCATCGATGTCGACGAGGAACGCCTCTCGGTGATGAAACAGATGGTCGAGGGGCAGATCGGCCTCGAATCCGAAGCGCTCTTCGCGACCGCCCGGGTCTGGGACGACGGCGTGATCGACCCGAGGGATACGCGTACCGTCGTCGCCCTCTCGCTCTCCTCGGCCTATGGACGTGAGGTCCGCGGGGCCACGAGCTGGGGCGTCTTCAGGCATTGATATGGCAGACCTGAAAAGTATCGAGCGCGTACTGGTCGCCAATCGCGGCGAGATCGCCCGGCGCGTCATGCGCACTTGCCACGAGATGGGCATCTCCACCGTCGCGGTCTTTTCCGACGCGGATGAAGACGCCCTGCACGTCCAGGACGCCGACCTCGCGGTGAGGATCGGCCCGGCGCCGTCGTCCGAGAGCTATCTGAGCATCGACAAGATCATCGATGCGGCCCGCAAGACCGGCGCCGACGCCGTGCACCCCGGCTATGGGTTCCTGTCTGAGAACGCCGACTTCGCCGACGCCGTCGTCCGTGCCGGGCTCACTTTCATCGGCCCTCCGGCGGATGTGATTCGAGCCATGGGCGACAAGCGGCGTGCGAAGGAGCTCGTCGCCGAGGCCGGTGTCCCGGTGATCCCCGGTTACGATGGAGCCGACCAGGACCCCGCGGTGCTCGCCGCCGAGGCCCGCAAACTGGGCTTCCCGGTTCTGCTCAAGGCGAGCGCCGGCGGCGGCGGCAAGGGCATGCGCGTCGTGACGGCCGCGGAGGGCCTCGCCGAGGGCATCGCGGCCGCCAAGCGCGAGGCCGCGGGCGCCTTCGGTGACGACACGCTCCTCGTCGAGACCTACGTCGAGCGCCCGCGCCACGTCGAGTTCCAGATCTTCGGCGACGGTCGCGGCAACGTCGTGCATCTCTTCGAGCGCGAGTGCTCCATTCAGCGGCGGCATCAGAAGGTCATCGAAGAGACGCCGTCTGCGGCCCTCGACGACGAGCTTCGGGCGCGCATGGGGGAGGCCGCAGTCCGAGTCGCGCGGGCCATCGGCTATCAAAACGCCGGCACCGTCGAGTTCATTCTCGCCCCCGATGGTGCGTTCTACTTCCTCGAGGTCAATACGCGCCTCCAGGTCGAACACCCGATTACGGAGATGGTCACCGGGGTCGACCTGGTGCGCGAGCAGGTCAGAGTGGCTCGCGGCGAAGAACTCAGCTTCTCTCAGGAGTCCCTCGTCATGACCGGGGCCGCCATCGAGTGTCGGCTCTACGCCGAGGACTCGGAAGCCGGGTTTCTGCCGGCGAGCGGGTCGATCCTCGACTGGGACCTGCCCCCGGCCGAAGGCGTGCGTCTCGACACCGGCGTCGCGGCCGGTTCCGAGGTGTCTATCCACTACGACCCCATGCTCGCCAAGGTCATCGCCTACGGCGTCGATCGCGACGAAGCGGTCGGGCGCATGCGTCGCTACCTATCGCGCGCGTCGGTCCTCGGTGCCGTGACGAACCTGGCGTTCCTCGGTCGCGTGCTCGCTCATCCCGACTTTCAGGCCGGGCAATACGACACCCACTTCATCGAGCATCACCGAGATGCGTGCTGCGGGGCCGCCCCCGACAGAACCGGTCAAAGCACGCGGGAGACACGCTGGGCTGCCATCGCCGCGACGCTGCACGCCCACGCCGAACGCGCCGCCAACCGGCCGGGCCCGGCGGTGCCGAGCGGCTTTCGACTGAATGACTTTGCGCCCCAGTGGGCCCTCTACGAGGCCTCCGGGGAAGAACTCCGGGTCGAATATCGCGCTCACGCAGGCAGTCGCTTCACCGTCGACATCGCGGGAGAGGCTGGCGAGGCGAAGGTGGTCAGCCTCGAGGGACGCAGCCTCGCCTGGGAAGACGGCGAAGGTGTGGTTCGCCGCGCCCGGGTCGTGCGCAAAGGCGACCAGCATCACGTGCACGTCGCCGGGACGAATATCACCCTCGTCGAGGTGCCCCGCTTCCCCGAACCGAATGCATCGGTCGTCGCGGGTGCTTGCGTCGCGCCGATGCCCGGGAAGATCGTCACCGTCACGGTCGCAGAGGGCGATACCGTCGAAGCGGGCCAGGTCATCGTGCGCCTCGAGGCGATGAAGATGGAGCACGCGGTCAAAGCCGCCGCCGCCGGAACGGTGGAGCGCGTCTGCGTCGCCGCTGGGGAGCAGGTCGACGCCGACGCCCTGCTCGTGGTCATCGCGGACGCGTGATCGCGAGAACATCTCGGTCCTCTGACACGAACTCGCCTTCTGCCTCAGCGCCGGGGAGCCGCCCCGATGAAGCTGCCATCGGATCGTCGACCGGAGGACCGACAGCACCGAACTTTCGCCGGAGCAGCCTCGAGTCTTCGCGGGGCCAGGGCTGGGGTCACCCTTCCGCGTCTGCGCTCGGGCGCGCCCGGCTTCGCCACACCATCCCGAGCTTGTACCCGGCGAAGAGTTGCGGCGGCACGAGTGAGAGCCCGAGCACTTTGTACCACTGAGGGAGGACCTGTCCCGGCCCCAAGGTCATGCCGAGTATATCGAGGACGATCCAGACCGCAGAGAAGACGAGGATGTGTGTGCCCGGGCGGCTCTTGGCCACGCGCGTCGCGATGGTTGCGCCGATCAGTCCCGCCAGGGTCGTCTGAACGAGCACGAAGATGTGCTGTGCGAGGGTTCGCGCGGCGAGGGGAGCATCGGGGCCGACCTCGGGCCCTACTCCGACCGCCTGGGCGAGGCTTCCCACGGCGATGTTCCAAGCGACAAGGGCCACGGAGCCCGCGAGGAAAGGAAGCAGGAGGAGGCCTATGGCTACTGGGAGGAGGCGTCGCACGCCCCCGAAGCGTTGCCCGCCGGCGTGGGACATGCAAGAGCTCGCAGCGCCTCACTCGGGCGTTACTCCGAAAGGTGCGCCAGGCCCCGGGCGTGCTCTTCCCAGTTCTGCCCGTCGAAGGGCGAGACGTCTTCGCCCTCGATGGTCACGGGGTCGAGGCACCGCGCGTTGACGCTGATGCCGTCGGGGTTCGAACGCGGCACGTAGTAGGACTGCACGCCGCAAGTGCGGCAGAAGAGATGGCGAGCGACGCCGGCATTGAACCGGTACTCGGTGAGGTCGTCCTCACCCGCGAGCAGCCGGAACCGAACCTTGGGCACGATGAGGTGCCGAAAGCCGAGCATGGTGCAGCGGCTACAGTTGCAGGCCAACGTGCTGAGGCGCGCCGGGGCATCGACCTCGAAGCGCACGGCGCCGCAGTGGCACCCACCCCGGTGCGTGACGTGAGCGTCGGGGCCTGGGTCAGGCATGCTTCAGAACTCGAAGCCGCTGCCGCCGATGAACTCCCGCAGGATGGATGTCGGCGGGACGTGGTCGGGGTAGATGGAAATGAACCGGGAGAGCATGGTCAAGAGGCGGTGGGCCGTGGGGTAGGCCGGGTCGCCCCGGGGCACCTCGCGCAGGTAGCGCTCGGCGAAGACCCGGAGCACCGAGAGCTCGTAGATCAGTGAGGTGTCGAAGACCGCGTCGGCGAGGTCTTGGAAGGGGAAGATGTTCTTGCGCTCGCCGCGGCGCACCGAGGGCCATCGGGCGATGGTGGCCGACGCGTTGTGGCCGCGGCCGTGGCGGTCTCGGACGATACGGCGGAGTAATCGGAGGTCCGATGCGTGCACGCGACTCACCCGGTCGATGGGCAGCTGGGCGAGGGGGCAGATGAAGATGCGATAGAGCCGGTCGTCCGCAACGGACTCGAGCAGGCGCGGGTTCAGGCCATGGATGCCCTCGAGGATCAGGACCTGACCCTTCCTCAAGGTCATCTCCTTGCCGCCCTCGGGGTGAGACTTGCCCTCGCGGAAGTCGTAGCGGGCGGTCTTTACCGTCTCGCCGGCCAGGAGCCGGTTGAC
>JAFDCW010000791.1 GCA_019312705.1 Deltaproteobacteria bacterium | reverse complement strand
AAGAGGTGGAGAATGTAGTCGAAGGAGTTCACGGGGTGAGCCTGTCAGTCTTCGTCGAGGCGATACTCGGCTGGGTCGATCCCGTGGTCGACGAAATACCTGTGCAGGTCGTCGACGAGGCCCTGGCCCACCTCGGGATCGTCTTCGGCCAGGTTGTCATGTTCGTCGGGATCGACGCTCAGGTCGTAGACTTCGCGGGTGCCGGTGCTCCCGTCGACGATGAGCTTGTCGTCTCCGTCGATCCACGCGTACTTGAAGATTTCGACCGTGCGGTCCGGCACCGCCGCCACATAGACGGGGCGCGCCTCGGGTTCTCCTCCGCTGAGAAGGCTTTCCAAGAGGCTCTCGCCGCAGATGCCGTTCGGAACTTCGAGGCCCGCGGCCTCGACCATCGTCGGAAAGAGGTCGATGAGCCCTACCGGAGTCTCGCGAGGACCAGGATCGACGCCTGGGCCCCAAATCAGCAGCGGGACATGGACTTCTTCTTCGTAGACCGTGTTGCCATGACGCCGGTGACCGTGCTCGTTGAACTGCTCGCCGTGGTCCGAGGTGATGATGACCCAGGTCTTGTCCTTTCGCTCGATGCCCGAGAGGAACTCGAGCAGGCGGTCGACCTGTTGGTCGACGTAGCGGAGCGAGTGAAGGTGGCGCTGGTGATTGGGCAGCCGCCCCGAAGTCGGGGTTGGGAGTTCCGGGCCAAAGGAGTAGGGATAGTGAGGCTCGCCCAGGTGCGTCCAGAGAAAGCGCGGTGACTCCCCCGGTTCGGGAGGGCGGGCCAGACGCGCGATTATGTGACTGATGGTGTACGACGCGACGTATCCGCGCGGACTCGCGAAGTCACGGAAGTGATCGTCGATCTCGGAAAACCCTGCGAGCCCGTTCTCGGCGGGAGGGAAGGCGTGGGGGTCTGATAGCCACGCGATGGTCTCGTATCCGGCACCGTCGAGATAGCTCGCGAGGGTGGGCTGACCCTCGACCATCGACAGAGCCCACCGGTTCCTCGCCGTACGGGGGCCGGCAACCCGTCCCACCATGATGCCGCTGAAGAGGGTCCGGAACGAGTGGCGCGTCGAGGGTGCCGGTGCATACGCTCGTTCGAATACGGCGGCGTGCCGTGCGCGACTCGCGATCAGGGGCGTTACCTGTTTCCCGCCGTCAGCCATGCTGCTGTGGTCCCAGCGCCATCCGTCGATGGTCAGCAATACGATGTCGGGAGCCTCTTCCCCGACCTCACCGATCTCTCCTACCGGGGTCAGCGTGTCTCCCGGACGACAGGCCTGCACGACCTCGGGTAGCACCAAGTTTGGCGCGGGCCGGGGCTTCTCCATGAGCTTGATGAAGAAGGGCGTGATCTGGCCGCGTCCGCGCATGGCGTAGGTGGCGCGCGTCGGGGGTTGATTCGTGTGGTGCCACGCGGTGATGCCTAGGACGAGGCCGGCGAGCCCGCCGGCACAGAAGAGGGTCCAGCGCGGAGCGACCGTGCCCAGCAGCGCCGCGATGAAGACGGTCGCTAGGGATGCGGGTAGCTCCCATCCGAGTTCTCGGAAGTAGTCCGGTTCGAGGAGGCGGCCGAGGATGAGCCCGAGCACGCCGACGGTGATCAGGACCGTCAGGAATGCGCCTGGTTGACGGAACAGCCTGGGCAGGCGCGCGAGCAGCCACGCCAGCCCTCCCTCGACCGGGCGATCGAGCAGACCCGCAATGAGCAGGTAGGCAAGAGCGGCGGCGGCGAGGCCCATGCGCTGGGTGATGGTCGAAAAATCGCCCAGGATGGCGAACGCCCGGTCGATGGCAAAAACGCCGCCCACCGACCACATGATTGCGGTCAGGGCGCGCGGCAAACGTTCCTCGGTCGGGAAGAGCAGGCTGCGAATGCGCGGCATGCGTGAAATCAGCGTGCGGACGACCAGGGCCACCGCCACGATGGCCACCGTGGGCAGAGCCCAGACCGCGATACCGATGCCGGCGCAGTGCAGCCGAAGCCCGTCGGGCTTGACGATGAGGAATGTATCGACGAGCGCCCAGGCGCCAGCCGCGGTGTACGCAAATGCGACGGCTCCGGCCATGCGCCTCAGCCATGCGCTCGGCCCCTCGCGGCGTCGACGCGAAGGGGGAGGGAGGTCACCGGGTTGGTGGGTACTTCTGCTCATCGCCGCCGAACCTCGGCAGACTAGCCAATCGCGGTTGATTCCGTAAAGGACTCGGCGACTCTGGCAGGCGGTGGCGGCCGTAGCCTAGCCCGTGATACCGTCCCGCGCCGATGCGCCGACGCCCGATAAGACGCGCCGTCATCGCTGTCTTCTTCGCTCTTGTGGCCGTGGGCTTCTGGACCCCGGCCTGGATGGAGCCGTCGGCGACCGGCTTCGGAGACTGGCAGTTCTTCCACAATCAGTGGGAAGCCGGCCGGGTCGCGGTCGTGCGCTGGGGCGAGTGGCCGCTCTGGAACCCTTTCAACTGTGGCGGTGTCACAATTTGGGGCAACCCCCAAAACCAGACCCTCTCTCCTTTCTTCTGGCTCTCGCCGCTGATCGGCTCGACCGTCGCGATCAAAGCCCATCTCATCGCCCACGCGTTCATCGGTATGGTGGGAATGTATGCGCTCAGCCGCCGAGAAGCGCGACTCTCGGTCGTGCCCAGCGCATTCGCGGCGGTGATCTGGGGCTGTTCGGGGACCTTCGCCTGGGACGGTGGCGGCGGCCACAGTACGTTCCTCGGCTTCTGGCTTCTGCCGCTCTTGATCTACAGCTTTCGCCGGGCCGCCGACGATCCCCGCTGGTCCAGCGTCGTCGGCATCATCTTTGCGGCGATGT
>JAFDCW010000790.1 GCA_019312705.1 Deltaproteobacteria bacterium | reverse complement strand
CGAAGCCCGGGGCGTCGGGCGCTCTTCGTCGTAGCCTCGGTCCCGGCCCATCGGCAGGGCGAGGTGAACGCGGGCGTCGAGCACACCGTCCATGGCCTCGATCGATCGGGCCAGTTCGCCACTTTGAGCGGCGACCCAGCGCGCGCGCTCTTCGGTCGCCGTTGGGATCAAAGCCGGCTCCCCGAAAATCTCGGCGAGCCCCGGGGCCTCTTCCCGGGGGAGATTCGCCGACCGGAGTACCGAGAGCGCCGGTCCGACGTCATCGTTCGGCACGCGCACGTCCCAGGCATCGGAGCCCGGGCTTCGCTCCTTGGTGGCGCCGATCCCATTGCCATCGAGGGCGACGACCACGGCGTTTGCCTGGGCCTCGTCGAGCTCGCTGGCGATGGTCGCCTGGCAGCCCGTGGCGATCGTCACCGCTGTCACCACGATGGCCAACGCTGCGGCCAGGCGCCCCGGGGCCGCCCCCGTCTTGGTCCCCCCCCGGCCCATCAGTCGACGGCGAAGCTGTAGCGGGCGCCCATGCGGGCGCCGGGAAACGACGGGAAGCGGATGCCGCGGACGCGCCCGGCGATGCACTGCTTGAACTGCGGGCTCCCCTGACGAACGCTCGCGCCCTGGACGGCGCCGCTGCCGAGGATGGCGAGGTCGATTTGTACGCGGCTGACGCTGCCGCCGCGGCGGAGCTCGGCGCCGACGCAGCTGAACATACGGTTGATGTTGCGGTTCATCACGCCAGCGACGTCGGCACTCGTGAGCTGCCGCTCGCTCCCGCCCATGGTCGCGTCGCCGAGGTTCACCGCCTCGTTCATCGCGTCTTCGTACGTGAGGGAGCCTCCTCCCATTGCCCCCCCGCCCATGCCGCCGGCCCGGCGCATGCCGCGGCGAGCGGTCGGCATCGGGAGGATGCCGGCGGAGCCTTCGATCTCGACGTTGCCGGACTCGAAGAGGGACGCCAGCTCGACGTCTTCGATGTTCTCGTCATCGGCAGCCTGGCGGGTAAAGATGAAGATGCCGCCGACGGCGAGCAGCACTACCAACACCCCTCCGCCGACGACGAACTTGGCGGCGTTGCTCGCGGTCTCGACCGTCGCGGAGCGCTCGACGGCGATCTTCTCGTCGGAATGCCGCTTGGTGACCTTGTACTGTTCGAGGAACTCCGTGAAGTCTCCGAACTTGTTGACGGCCTGGCGCTCGCCGGTGTCCATGTTGAGGAGGCCGTGGTCCTCGAGGACCTCGCCCTTGATGATCATCTGAACGAGCTCCCGGCCGGAGAACGGGCCGTGGTCGAGCTTGTCTTTGACGACCATCCACCGGGGGGCGTCGTTTTCGGTGATCTTCGACAGGAGGTCTTTCAGGTCGACCTCGGCGCTCATGCGCCCGGGCGCTGCGGCGGGCGCCGCGGGGTGGGCCATCGATGCCCGGAACTCCTCGTGAATCGAGACCCGGGCGCCGACCTTGGGGCGGTCCGGCGATGAAGGCGGGGCATTGAATCGCGAGGGCTCGGCAATCGTCGGTGCGTCCTCGTCGACCTCTTCCTCGAGGCTGATGTCGACATCGATGGCGAAGTCGAGCTGGGGCGCCACTTCGGGGGCGTCGGCGATGAGGGGGGAGAGAGCGTCACGGACCTCGGCGGGGCTGCCGAAGCGTGCCGAGGGATCTCCGGCGAGACACTTGAGCAGGACCTGGTCGATGGCCTCGGTCGCGTCCGGGTGGGCAGTCGACGGGGGGGTGAAGCCATCGGCCGGGCTCTTGCCCGTGAGCATCGTGTAGAGCAGCGCGCCGAGGCCGAAGATGTCGCTCGCCACCGTTGGCGGGTTGCCGCCTTTGACTTCGGGGGCGAGGGAGGCCTGCTCGTCGGCGCCGAGGGCCGCGGCGCCGAGGGTCGAGACCACGGCATTCGCCACTCCGAAGTCTCCGACTTTGACCCGGCCCGATTTGGTCACCCAAACCACGCTCGGCCTTAGGGCGCCGTGCACGGTCGTCGCGTGGGCTTCGTCGAGAGCCTTACAGACGTGCGCGATTACGTTGTACGAGCCTCGGAGCGAGAGCTTCGACCCGTCCTCGTTCCGCTTGGCGACGAGCTTCGCCAGGGATGCGCCGTCCACCCACTCAGATGCGATGTACTGCGTACCGAGAGCGTTGCCGACGCCGTAGGTCGCGACGACGCTGCGGTGGGACAAGCTCGCGGCGGCGCGGCATTTTGCCTTCACCGCTTTCTGCGTTGCTTCCGCCGACGCCAGGGTCGGCGAGAGCAGCCGAAGCGAGATGGCGCGTTTGGTCTTCTGGTCCCGGGCCCTGAGCAGGGTACCGAGGGCATCCTCGCTCACGTGCTCTTCGATCTGAAATCGGCCGCCGACGACCTGCCCCGGGGGGACGGCGGTGGGCGGGGTTTCGGCGGTCTGGTTGGGCGCAGTCTGAACGGTCATCTGAACGGCCGAGGTTAGCGAAGGGCATCCCCGGCAGTAAAGGGGAGCGGGCATGATATGACGGGGGTCATGTCCACGGCGTCCGGGACCCTCATTACAGCAGTTATCCTGTGCTCTTTGGCCGCCTGCGCCGACTCGGCGGAGCCCCGGGAGGTGCCCCGGGGCCTCCCAAATAGCCCCAGGGCCCGCTCAGTAGCCCATAAAACCCCTGCCAGGGGCCCCCTGCACCGTGACCCGAGCGCGCCTCCGTCGAACCGGGTCTTGCTCAAAGCGCCTCCTCCGGGCCCGCCCATCGTGGTCACGGAGCGGGAAGAGCGGCCCGCCGAGGGCGTGCTCACCGCCCGAGATTATGCCGCTGAGCTTCGCCGAATGCTGGGCGACC
>JAFDCW010000789.1 GCA_019312705.1 Deltaproteobacteria bacterium | reverse complement strand
CGGGGGGCATGACGGGTGGACCGCAGCTGTACTCGTCGTTTCCAGGGAAGAACCCGCAGCACCAAGGCGCCGTCCCGTCCGGATTGCCCCGGTCGGAGCAGCATACGAGCCCGTCATCGCCCGGTTCGAAGCACATGCCCCCTGCGAACACACCAGCCACATCGCATGAGGAGCCCGGGCTCAAGATATCTCCAGAGGTCTCGCACTGGCGTGTGTTGTTGCCACCCGAGCCCATCTGGAAGTCGCAAACGGTATCTCCGTCGCAGTCGAAAGACTCGCAGTCGGCTTCATTGTGGCAGCTGAACTCGCAGTCGGTATCGCAGCCGTCGCCATCGATATCGTTTCCGTCGTCACATTCTTCCGCGAAGTCCGCTTGGTGAACGCCGTCTCCGCATCCGGCACACTGACCGTCGACGCATAACCCTCCCGCGGTGGAGCCGCCACCGGGGAAAATGATGTCGCACGCCTTGAGGTCATCGTTGGGAACTCCGTCGCCACGGGTGCAGCCCGTCGTCGGGTCGGCCTCCTCGTTGCCCGGGTCGCACGCGCGGTCGACGGTGCACGCAGTGTCGTTGCACAGGCCCGGCTCCATCATGCAGTTCCCCGATGGCCCGCTGTCGCCCGTTCCCGAATCGGCTACGCCGCTGTCTACCCCGGCGTCGTCCTTCAGCTTGAGGGTATTGTTGACGACGGCCGAGCACCCGAAGGCGCCGCTCACGGCGACCAAGACCAAGGCGATATTCGTAAGACGCATCATCAGAAGCTCACCGTTGCGCCGGCACCGGCAGTGTCCGGGCCGAGGATGGGATAGACGTCGAGTTCGACCTCTGCTGTGGCCCGCTCGCCACTATCGCGGCTGAGGAAGAACCAGACCAGGCCGCCGGCGATCGCGGCCACGCCGGTGATGGCGAGGATGTCGGCGACGAGGGCGAGGGACCGCGCGCTGTCCGCGTCATCCCCCTCCGAGGCCAGCGCGTCGTTGGCTTTGCTGAGCGCCGCGAGGCCCACCACTGCGCCCCCGATGAGCAGGGCGGCGCCGCTGCCAACGATGATCCACGGCACGATGCCAGGGCCGCCGCCACTGTCCGGGGGCGTATCCGCCCCGTTCCCAGCTCCGGCGCCGGCCGCGTCTCCCTCGGCTTCTTCCATCTCGACGGCGATGTCGACGTTGCGCCCGGCGGGCACGACCACCGACGACCGGAAGTCGCGGTAGCCCTCTCGGCGGATGATGATCTGGTGGGAGCCCGGTTCGACGGTGATCCGGTCTGGCCGTGGGGTTCGTCCCCAGTCATGGTCGTCCACAAGGATGGTCGCCCCATCGGGACCCCCTTGAATGGTGATGCCCGTAAGCGAAAGGCGCTCCCGGATCGATGCGCGCTTGGCCCGCGCGTCGGCCTGGTTCTCATCCCCGGCATCGGCGTTCTCGAGGTAGAGGTCGAGGGCCGTCGCGGCGTCCTGGAGCCGCCCGAAGCGCTCGTAGGCCTGGCTCAAGTTGTACTGGATCAGCGGCCGGGCATCGAGCTCGTAGGCCCGGCTCCAGTTCGAGATGGCCGAGTCGTAGTCCCCCTGCTGGTAGGCCGTCTGACCCCGCATGAAGAGGGCTCGGGCGTCGTCCTCCTGGGCTGCGGCGGTCAAGGGCCCCGCGAAGGCAAAGGCGAAGGCAAAGGCAAAGGCAAAGAGTCGGTTCATGAAATCCCCGAGGAAGAGAATCACACTTACGGCCCATCTGCCAGAAGCCGCCGATGGCGGACGGCGGGGCGCCCTCCCGGTGAACGGGGAGGGCGCTGGGTGAACTCGAGGAGGGTTTTGGGGCGGCCCCGGGGCCTACCCGCTCGGCCGCTACTCCTTGACGTCGCCGCGGGCGAAGATGCTGGCTACGTAGCTCAATACGTCCGTCGCCGAAGCCTCGTTGTACCCGTAGTACTTGATCAGCCGCCCCTTGATGACGTCGATCTTGTCCTGGGTTTCCTTGTCGATGACGTTGGAAACGAAGCTCGAGAGCTTGATCGAGTCCTTCTGGTCCTCGAAGAGCTTCATCTCGAGGGCCCGCCGCAGGCGGTCGTTGGTGCTGTATTCGAACTTCTTGCCCTCGATCGCCAGGGCCCCGATGTAGTTCATGATCTCCCGCCGGAAGTCGTCCTTGCGGGCTTCGGCGATGTCGATCTTTTCTTCGATGGACCGCATGAGGCGCTCGTCGGGCTCCTCGTCCTTGCCCGTGTAGGGGTTCTTCACCTTCTCCTTCAGGGCGTAGGCGCGGATGTTGTCGATGTAGTTGGCGCAGAGCCGGCCGATAGCCTTCTCGTCGGCGCTGATGGCGCGCTGCACTTCGTTCTTCACCATCAGCTCGTACTCGGCCTTCACCACCCCGATGAGCTCGCGGTATCGCTTGCTGTCCTCGGCGGCGATGAGGGAGTGGCTCGCCAGCCCCTTCTCGAGCTGGTTCAGGACCATGAAGGGGTTGATGTAGCCCTCGGATCCTTCGCGGACGAGGGCGTTGGAGATCTTGTCCTGGACGTAGCGCGGGCTGATGCCGTCGAGGCCTTCGCGCTCGGTCTCCTTACGCAGCTCCTTGACGTTGTCCTGGGTGAAGCCCGGCAAGACCTTGCCGTCGTAGAGCTTCATTTTCTGGAGCAGCGCGAGCTGATGCTTCTTCGGCTCTTCGAGGCGCGTCAGCACCGCCCACATCGCCGCGACCTCCAAGGTGTGGGGGGCGACGTGTTTGCCACGCAGGCGCTCCGCGCTGAAGTCCTTGGTGTAGATCTTGATCTCTTCGGTGAGCTTGGTGATGTACGGGATGTCGATCTTGATCGTTCGATCCC
>JAFDCW010000127.1 GCA_019312705.1 Deltaproteobacteria bacterium | reverse complement strand
AGGATGTGACTGGGGCGCCGTTCGATGCCGATGCCGACGACGAGCTGCGAAAAGGTCCGGTCGGTCCCGTCGAGCATCTCGAAGTCGGTCGTTTCCTCCCCGACATCGATGCCCAGGATCTTCCAGTCGGCGATGCCTGAGTCCTGCTCCCAGCTTCCGGCGAGGCCCGGGGCGTGAACGAGCTTGACCCGGTGGTTTCCGAGGGCGTAGGGGCTCACGAAGATCTCGAGACGCTGCGTATCGAAGGGGTACGCCCGGAGAGCCATCGGCGTCTCCGCCTTCGCGTGGAACTGGTCCGTGTAGACCACCATCCCGTCGGGCCAGATGCCGACCGCCATGTAACTCATGGCGCGGTCGCCGATGCCGTTGTTGAGGCGGACCTGCGGCCGCCACCCTACGAAGACCTCCTTGACCGCGAAGTCGCCCTGATAGAGCCGCGGGGGCATCGTATTGTAGGCGCCTGGGGTGAAGCCGTGATCCGGCAGGCCTTCGGCGGCAGGGTCATAGGCTTGTCGGGGGTCCTTCCACATCAAGTAGATGCCCCCCTCGAAGTCGATCGTTTCTTCCCGCTCGTCGACGTCTGTGATTTTGATCAGGTGGAAGCCGATGCTCACCTGGATGGGCCCGTCCTGCACCGGTAGCCCTCGGAGGGCGTCGCCCTCTTGGACCTGAGCCTCGGCCGCCGGCGGCGTGACGAGACAGAGCAGCAGGGTGAGCCAACCGAGGGGGACGCGTCTCGTTGTGGACCGGGCCATGGGGCGCAGGTTACCCGGACGTCACCCGGTTCTCGAAGAGAACCGCTCATCAAGAATTCAGGGCTCAGTGCGGAACCTTGCCGCGCCCGATCAGTAGCCCATTTCGGCGAGCTCGAAGGCGAGGTTGCGGTAGAAGCGCAAGTAGTCGAAGCCGGTGCGCCGGTCCGGCCCTCCGCATGCCCCTCGCGGCGTGTCTGCTAGCGCTATGGGCCGTGGCTCGGCGTCGGCGCTGCGGCACTGCGGCTCAGGCGAATCTACCGGTACGGGCCGTGGTGGGCGACGCAGCCCCGAAGCTCCGTCAGCTCGGGCCCGCGACGGCCGAGGTCCCGCACCGCCGCGCGATAGAAGGCCTGAGGGTTCGGCGCGAGGTAGCTGAGGATCAGCCGGTCGGGGATCTCCTTGATCCAACCAAATACGGCCAGGGCGTAGGCGAGGGCCCGCTGGGACAGATGCCACCGGCCCCGGAGCCCGAGGGGGATCGGGCGCTGACCGCGGCGGACCCGCTGGCCGGTGTTGGTGAGGAAGAGACCGAAACCCGAGAACACCGTCGCCACCTCGGCGGCGGGCCCGACCATGTCCCAACCCCCCGGGGGGCACCGCGGCAGGGTCTGAATCAGATGCTGCAACGCGCCCCGGGCTTCGTAGGCCACGAGCAGCTCGGGGTCAGCGATCGCCTCGGCGGGGTAGGCGACGGGCAGCCGCCGGGGCACCGACTCCAATCGTTCCTGGAAGTCTCGCAGTCCCCGCCGCATGCCCACGAGCTCAAAGCGTAGCTCCGGGGCGATGCCTGCGTGCTCGCGAACGAAGGCGAAGTAGTCCTCCACGAGGTCTTGCTCTTCGAGGCCCGGATAGACGGGGAAGTCACGGTAGGTCGGGGTGACGAGGCGCGTGCCTTGAACCAGCTGCTCCAAGCCACCGAAGCCTGAGAGGAGCCATTCGAATGACGCGAAGACAAAACCCCGAATCTCCGCGTCGGGCAGCAAGAGGCCGCTCATCGCTTCGTACAGGATAGCTCAAGATCTCGTACCGCGCCCGAGGACGATTGGATCGTCCCGAATCAGGGATTCGAAGGCGGCCCGAAATGCACCGAACAGCAGTGAGCCTCGCTCGCTTCGACATTCGTGGTGCGGCCACCTGTGGGCTACGTCAGCAGTTGCGCGTGAAGCAGCCGGTCTCGAGGGCTCGCCCGAGGCTCACGGCGATGTCCCGGGTGAGGGGATCGACGGATGCGGGGTCGGGGCTCGACGCGGCGAACTCACGCCAGGCGAACTGGTCGTCCTCGCCGCAGCCGGACCAGAGCGAGTAGCCCCACTTGGGACTCTCCGCCGAGTGCCAGACATCGACGTAGACGTGGCGGGCGGCGCAGGCGCGGTGGTGAGCCGGGTCCGCGGCGTCTTCGGAGTACAAGACCCGGGCCTCGAGGCTCATGCCTTGTTCGTCGCCGAGAGCAGCAGAGAGAGACTGAGCGATGGTCTCGTAGATGAAGTCCTGGTCGTCCGGGGCCACCGACATGCCCACGTCCTTGAAGGTGATGTGCTCGAAGGGAAGGCCCGCGCCAACCACCTCGACCACGAAGGGCGAATACCGGGGCCCGCTCTCGGGAGTGGCCTCGGTCGCCTCGGCGGCGGGTGCCGGGTCGGGCGTCGATTCGCACCGGTCGCAGCCAGCCAGAAGGGCCAGGGACCAGAAGATCAGAACCGTGAGAGTCACCACTCGAAGCACAACAGACTCCATTGTGAGTCCATTTGGTCGTTTCGACATGCGATTTTCTCCATGTTGCCCTAACCTGACCGTCCGTTTAGTATCGCCGGCGTGATCGGGCGTCTTCATGGGCAGGTTGTCGACCACAACCTCGATGGGTCCGTCGTCGTCGACGTCGGCGGGGTCGGTTACGAGGTGTTTGTGCCCCTCGGCAACCTGGGGCGCCTTCCGCCGCCCCCCGAGGCCGTGATCCTCCACGTGCATACCCACGTGCGCCAGGACACCTTCACCCTCTTCGGTTTTGCGTCGGCGACCGACCGCGAGGCCTTTCGCATCCTGCTGAGCGTCAGCGGGGTGGGCCCGAAGCTCGCCCTCGCCATCCTCGGTGCGCTGCCCGCCCGGGAGCTCGCCCAGGCCATCGCGTCGCAAGATCGCGCGCCGTTCAAGAACATCTCCGGCGTCGGCAAGAAGACCGCCGAGCGCCTGCTCCTCGAGCTCAAAGACAAGTTGGGGCCGCTCTTTGCGGACGGGCCGGCCCTCGTCGCCGCGGCTCCGGAAGCGCCTGTTCCGGCGGGGCCCCTCGCCGTGGTGGCGGCGGCGCTGGTGCAGATGGGTTACCGCCAGGCCGAGGCGAACCTCGCAGCCGCCGCGGTCGGCGAAGCGGACGGCCGCGAGGTCGGCGAGCTCCTCCGCGAGGCCTTGGGGCATTTGGGCTGAGCCATGACCGATGAATCGGAGTCTCGGGAGGTTGGCCCCGTCGCCCAGCAAGACGACGCGCGCTACGACATTTCGTTGCGTCCATCGCGCTTCGACGAGTTCGTCGGCCAGGACAAGATCAAAGACAACCTCAAGGTCTTCGTAGCCGCCGCGAACAATCGCGGCGACCCCTTGGACCACGTGCTCTTCCATGGACCCCCGGGCCTCGGCAAGACCACCCTCTCGTTCATCCTCGCCGAGGAGCTCGGCGTGAACCAGACCCTCGCCTCGGGGCCGGCGATCGAGCACAAGGGCCAGCTCGCGTCCCTGCTCACCAAGCTCGAGCCTCGGGATGTGCTCTTCATCGATGAGATCCACAGGCTCTCTCCGGTGGTCGAAGAGACCCTCTACACGGCCATCGAAGACTTCCGCATCGAGGTGGTGCACGGCGACGGGCCCTACGCGGCGGCGATTCAGGTTCCCCTCAACCCTTTCACCCTCGTCGGGGCGACCACCCGGACCGGCCTGCTCACCAGCCCCATGCTCTCCCGCTTCGGGTACGAAGCGCGCCTCGATTATTACGACCCCGAGGACCTCGCTCAGATCGTCACCCGGAGCGCGGGTTTGCTCGAGGTCGAGCTCACCGACGACGGCGCCCTCGAGATCGCCCGGCGCTCCCGGGGCACCCCGCGCATCGCCAACCGCCTTCTGCGCCGGGCCCGCGACTTCGCCGAGGTCCTCGGCGACGGCACCCTCAACGAGGGCACGGCCGGCAGCGCCCTCGACCGCCTCGACGTCGATGACCGGGGCCTCGACCTGATGGACCGGCGGCTCCTCCGGGTGATCATCGACGTCTATAACGGCGGTCCCGTTGGCGTCGAAGCCCTCGCCGCGGCCCTGTCTGAGCCCCGGGATACCGTCGAAGACGTCTACGAGCCCTACCTCATCCAGCAGGGGTATCTGGCTCGCACGGCCCGCGGCCGAACCGCGACCGACCTCGCCTACGCCCACCTAGGCATCGAACAACCGTCGGGCCACCGTCGGGTCTTCTGAAACGGCCCAGGTCGCGCCGCCCATGCCAGCGTAGTTGCCCCATGGGATGGGACGCTCACGAGAGGACTACGGTACGCTCGGCTGGTGCTCACCGAATCAAACGCTCAACGGCGCTCCCTCGTGCGCGCGGGTGCCACTGCTGCCGCCGTGATTGCCATCCAGGCCGTGCTCGCGGCCGTGTGCGTTGGCGGTGGGGCGGGCTGCGGATCACCAGCCGAGCGTCGTCGCCGCGCTCCGCCCACGCCCCCAGCCGCCGCCCCGCGTGCCTCGGACCCTGTGCCCGGGCACCCCGAGGCTGCGGCGCTTCTCGTCCTCGGCGACGGCAATCCGTTTGCGTTGCACCGCCAGCGCGATGGGGCCTGGGAGATCGGCGTCTACCAAGTGGAGGGCGAGGCACGGCGAGTGCACCTCCGGCCTGTCGGCAACGAGGGGCTCGGAGCCCCCCGCCGACAAACCTCCTATGCCGTGTCCGGGACAGAGCGGCCTTTGGCCCTCATGGCGGCGAGCGCCGACGGTGATGCGGTCACTCTGTTCACCGCTGTCTACTCCGAGGGCGGAGGTCAGCTGGTGTCGCGCACGCTCGGATCGGATGCGAGCGTGGTCATTGGAGCTCTCGGTGATGCAGGCGAGCTGCACGGCGAAGTGACGGATGGAGTTCATGCCGCGTTCTCCCGGGCTCAGCCCCTCGCTGGCCTGGTAGGCTGGAGAGGAGCCCGGCAAGACGTCGGCCATCACCCAACGCCCGGCGGCGGCACCGCTTGGGTCGTCGAGCGCGAGAGCCGGCGATTGCGCCTGGCCGTGGTCGACGGAACGCGGCTGTCCCACCGCACACTCGTCCCCTGGGATTCGATAAATCATCCCTGTGGCCAGAGTCAGGGCCTCATCGGAAGCGCATTCGCCGTCCGGGGCGAACATCGCGTGGCGTCGTGGTGGCTCGGCCAGGTGGAGGGTGAGTGCGAACCGCGTCAGTACTTGCACACGGCGTGGCTCAGCCCCCGGGGCAGGCCCCTCGAGCGCGCCCACCAGCCGCTTCCGCCGGAGTTCCCCTTCGGCGGGCTCGGTACCCTCCTCGGCGACGATGGATCGGTGTCCGTGTTGAGGCGGTCTTTCGTCGAAAACGGCAACCTCTCCGTCGGCCTCTTCGGATTCGATCATTCGGGGGCGCCGGTGGCCCCCCGAACGACTCAGATCCGGGCGCCGGAGTTCGAGCCGTTGCCGATGATCCGCTGCGCCGAGAGCGCATGGCTGCCATACTTCCTTCGCTCGACCGAAGAAGATGGGTCCCTCGAACTCTGGACCCTCCCGGTCCCGCTGACCGGTTCCTTCACCTCCCCCCTTCGTCGCTGGAAGAGCCACGGCAGGGCGCGCTGCTTCGACCATTCGTATGTGTCCGCCTGCATCGGCGATGAGGCCGCGACAGCAGCGATGTGCCTCTCGGAGGGGGAAGAAAACACACGCCTTCTCTTTCGCTCTTGGTCCGCTGATTGAAGTGTTCAGACTGAGTCCGGGTCGTGCGTTCCGGCCGCGGCCAACATCTGTGTTACTCACTTTCCATGAGCGACAAGAAGGGACGGGTTACAGGCCTCGGCGGGGTGTTCTTCAAGACCGCCGATAAGGACGAGACGCTTGCGTGGTACCGAGACAAGCTCGCCATGGATACCACCGACTTCGGGGCCGTGTTCCAGTGGCGCGAACCCTCGGATACCGACGAGGTCGGCTACACCGTCTGGAGCCCCTTCGCGAAGGACACCGAGTACTTTGCTCCGAGCGAGGCCCGCTTCATGGTCAACTTCCGCGTCGAGAACCTCGACGCCCTCCTGACTTCGCTGCGCGAGGCGGGCGTCACCATCGTCGGCGGGCCCGACGACGAACCCAACGGGCGTTTCGCGTGGATCCTCGACCCAGAGGGTCGGAAGCTCGAGCTTTGGGAACCGATCGCCTCGAAGGACGACCCTTACCTCTGATACGGGCGGCCGGGGCTGACTATCCGGAGCGTTGTCGGCGGATGGCCCACGTTGGCACGTACCCGCAGGGCTCGTCATGGGGCGCCCTGCACGCCGGCGAATGATCCCGTGAAACGGCTTGGCACGAGCCTTGAAATGGTCCGTGGCCGTGCATGGAAGCTCAGAGACCGGTCGCGGGGCCTTGCGGCATCCGCTCTTCTGGGGGGCCCTCGCGCTCCTCGTAGTCAATGACCACGTGCTCAAGGGCGCCGGCGTCTTGCCCGGAGCGCTCACCGGCAAGCTGAGCGACTTTGCCGGGATGATTGTCGCGCCGGTCTTGTTCGCCGCAGCGTTTCGAGCCCGTCGAACTCCAGCTCGCTTGCTCGCCTTCGCTGCGGCGACGGTGCCCTTCGTGGCGATCAACCTGTTCCCGACTGCGGCGACGGCGATGGAGAGCCTGGTTGGCCTCGTGGGGGCCTCGTGGCACTGCCGGCAGCGTGGTGGGTCCTCGACGCGCAGCCCCTCGCCTTGCCGAGCAAGCGCGCCGTCGAGGGCGTCGGCATGTTTGCTGCCGCGTTTGCTTGCATGGCTACCGGTGCCCCTCCGGTCGAGTACACGACGGTCGAGATCCCGCCCCCGGATTGGCAGACGGCGGCCCAACTGCACAATAGGGGCACCGTTGACGTCGACCTGCGCCTCCGGTGGGTCACGGCGGACTTCGCCTGTGACCAAGTCCGCGAAGCGCCCGGCGCCTACCTGACCCGGGAGGCGTTTGGCGAAGGCGTGACCGTCACCCTCGACCCCTCGCGCAACTTCCCACTCACCCGCGAGGCGGCGGGGGAGGCCCTCGACCTCGGTGAGGATTGGCTGCCGCCTCGCCCAGGGTGCGATGCGGTTCTGGTTCAGCGCGATGGCTCGTCCGACGCGGTCGTATTCTTCGATACGGCGCCCCTCGTCGCGGTCGCTCGGCACTCGTCCGGCCTCTATGACCCGTACGGAGTTCCGAACCGGGTGGAGGTGGGGGTGCCCGGGCGCATCTCGAGCGGAGGCAGCCCCACCGTCATCGTCTCGCCATTGCGGACGACCCTCGGCGATGACAGCGCGTGCCTCGCCGCGGACGCCCCAGCCTTTGCCTACAGTGGCGAGTACGTAGAGCCAGGGACCATGGCCAAGGTCGCGAGGACCGGGATGCTCCGCGACGGCTGCTTCGAAGTGAGCTTCGAAGACGACGAGGGGCAGGCCATTCATTCGTTCCTTTGCATCCCGATGTGGGCCTTCGACCTCGTCGTCGGCGATGAGGTTCGCTTCGACCAGGCCGATTCTTCAGGGTTCCAGCTCACGCGCCTCGCGGACGGCCTGCGACCCGAGACGCGGGTCGAGCTCGTGAATGCCTCCGCGGACTCCTTCTCGGCGCTCGATGACGGGCTTCTTCTCGGCGCCCAGAGCGCAGAAGGTTGCTCCGGCGCGCCGACGGAGTGCGGGGCCTACGGCGTCGACATGCAGGTCTCCGTCGGGGGAGAAGCGTTGTATGCGGGCGAGGAGATAGTAGGCCTTCTACCGGACCTCCGGCGGTACCGGGTCGGCATCGGAGCAGCGCGGCAGACGATCGTCGGCATCGACTCCTGTCCTCCCGCCGAGCAGCGGCCAAGCGTTCAGATCAATGCGGTGGTTTTCGTCGAGGAGGGTGAGTGATGGAACGGTGGAGCTACACAGTCGCATTGGTGCTCTTGGCCGCGTGCGGCGCCGACGAAGCGGGCGTCGTCGAGACGACCGTTTACGGTGTCGATGAGCCGGTATCCGGTTCTCGCACCGTCAGTCAGGGCGGCCCCCAGGACATCGCGGTGTTTCGCGGCATCGTCGCTCGCGGTGAGGTCCCCGCCCCGGAAACCCTCGACCCGGTCGGCTTCTTCGCAGAGCACGCGGTCGACCTCCCCCTCGCCGACTGCGGTGAGGACATCTGCATGCACCCCTCCCTCGCGGTTGCCCCTCGCTTCAACGGGGACAACTGGACCATGGCCTTCATCGCCATGAATACGCCCGTCGATCCGTCCACCCTCGAGAGGCCGCCGGTGCACCTCGCCGTGGCCGTCGATGTCTCTAGTAGCAACCCGGCCGCATTCGGCACCATCAATGAGGGCCTCGCGCTCATCGCCGCCGGCCTGGGCGTCGATGACCGTCTCTCGATCATCGAATACGCCAACACCGCCCGCGTGCTCGTCGAGGACGAGGCTCCAGAGACGTCGTCGATGGCCACCGTGGGTCTGACCCCGACCGATACCGCCGCTGACCTCTATGGAGCTCTCGCCACGGCGGGGCGCCTCGTCGACGCTGACGCGACCGGCCGCGCGGGACGAATCCTGCTGATCTCGTCGGGCGCTGCCACCGCCGGCATCACCGACGAGGCGCGCATCGTCACCCTCGCCGAGTCCTACGCCCGAGCCGGTGTGGCCATTAGCGTCGTGGGCTTCGGGGATCCCTCGGCCCGAGAAGCGGCGCTGCTCTCGCAGCTCGGAGACCTCGGCGCCGGCACCTTCTCCCTCGCCGAGGACGACAGTGACCTGGCCCAGATCCTCGACAACCAGGCGCGCACCTCGCTCTTCCCCTTGGCGACGGACTTCTCAGTCGCCATCACGCCGAGCGAAGGCTACCGCGTCGGCCGGGTCTGGGGTGCGCGCCGCGGCACGGTCAAAGACGGCGTCGCCTTTCTCGACTCGCCGGCACTCTTCGTTGGCCACCGAACCGGTGCGTCGGATACGAGCCGTGGGCGCCGCGGCGGCGGCGGCCTCTTCGTCGAGCTCATCGCCGAGGACGGCGCCGGGTCCCTCGGACCCTCGCTCCCGGCGTTCTCCTATGAGGCCTCGTGGATCGCCAACGATGGCACTCCTCGTACGGCTACCGCGGCGGTCATCAATACCCTCGCCCCGGGCCAGAACCCGGACGTCATGTGGCCCGAGTTCAGCGCCGGCGAGAAGCCCTTCATGATGCTCAACATGTACCTGGCGCTGCGGACGGCCATCGACCTCTACGCGGCGGGCGACTGCGCCCGGGCTCGCGGCGTCGAGGACATGATGGCCCCGAGCGTCGAGGTCTATCAGGCCCGGCTTCCCGACGAGGACATCGGGGCCGATTGGATCCTCTTGCAAGACCTGTCCGACAACATCACCCGCCAATGTGGGGAAGCCCTCGGCGTCGACGACCCCGAAACGATCCGCGTCATCGAGCCCGTCGGTAGCTCCGCCGGATGCTTCTTCAGCTGACGTCCGAGCGCTCGCTCAGCGCAGATTGCGCCGCACCGCAGCCAGGACGTCGAAGGTGAACCTGGGGTTGTGACGACCCCGAGAGCCGTCCTTTTCGATGAGGGCGACATCCCAGACCACCTTCCGTAGCTCGCGGCTGAGCTGGCCGACGCCGACGGTCTCCTCGTCTTCGCCGAAGAGGCGGTCCCCATCGCAGTCTCCGAGCAGGGTTCCCCTGGAATCGACGAGGAGCAGCTGGGCGTCGTACTCGACGAAGTCACCGCCGAGGCGGCCTTCGCCGCATTCGTCGCGGACCCGGGCGAAGGCGATGCGCTCGCGAAGGAGCCTTCGGGCGACCATGAGGGCGCGCTCGAACTCGCGGCCGATATTGTCACTCACGTCGTCTCCGTCCCAGTCGCGGATCCCGCCGATGGCCTGGGGCGGCACCTGGGTTCCGTGGCAGTTGGTGCACGTAGGCGGCGCTAGGATCGCGCGAGAGCCGGCGGACCCGAGGTCGCGGACGGAGAAAGTATGGCCCCCGGCCCGGCCGCGCATCTCGGATTCGGGCTCGGCCATGTGGCAGGCGACGCAACTGTCGGCGAGCTGGGCGTGCACGCCGGTACGCGGCGCCCGGAGCAAGAGCGAGCCCCGGCCGAGGAGCACGTCGGTCTGGGGCGCGTGGGGGGCGGCCGAGGGTCGGTCCTCGTCTGGTTCTCCCGCTTGATGGCACGTCGCGCAGATGGCTCCCGTGCCGAGGTTCTCCGCGAGGCGACCCGACACCTCGGTCTCGTCGTGCACGCGGAGAGCGTGAGGCAGCGAGCCATCGTGAGGGTCGTGGCAGGTCGCGCAGGTGAGGGCGTGTACGTTCCGCGCCTCGGGGGTGATGTGCTGGCCGGTGTCCAGGTGGGAGATGAATCCCTGGGCGCTGTGGCACGTGGCGCACTCACGGCGTGTGGCGGGCCCCGGCTCCGCACCGCCGCCGACGAAGGTGGCCATGGGTGCGGCTTGCCACTCGCGGAACTGCCAGGCTTCGACCGCCGAGTCCGGGTCGTTCACGGCGTCATGGCACTGAGCACAGACGCCGGCTTGGAATTTCGCGCCGTACTCCCAGTGGAACTGCGGCGGCAAGATGCGTCCTGGGCCGTGGCACGCCGAGCACCAAACCGAGCCGTGGCGGCGGACCTGCCGCGGGACCTCCTCCCAGGCCCCCGGGTGGGGCGTCGGGGCGGCCCACCCGATCCCCCGGGCGGTGACGTGGAAGCCGCCGTTGTCCACGCCCGGGTCGACGCCGGTCGCGTGGCAGGCCCAGCAGCGTTCGTCGAACTGGCTGCCGAGCTCCCCTTCGAGGCCTCGGCGGAGGGCCGTCGCGTGGGCGGTAGTGAGCCAGCCTTCGCCCTCGGGCTGGTGGCACCCCTCCCGGCCGCAGTCCCGGGGCACGTCTTCGTAGGCGCCGGCCTGGAGGTTGATTTCGACCCCCGTCGGCTCGTAGCGGATCATGTACTGGCCGAACCTGTCGGGGCGGATATGCGGCGTGCGGCTCTCGGCGTCTATGAGCTCGGCGTGGCTCTCGTCGGGCTTGGCGAGGAGCGTCCAGCGGTGCTCGTTGCCGGCGCCGCCGTTGAAATACGTATCCACCCCGGTGGCGACCTGGAACGTGCCCGCGTGCGGCGAAGCGGCCGTGATGCGCAGGACCCGGCGCTCCTGGCGCCCGGCGAGGGTCGCTTCCATCTGGAGGCGGTACTCCTGCCTTTGGGTTCGGGAGAGGGCGACGACCGAGAGCCGCGCATCGAGGTCCACCACGTCTTCGAGCGCTGGCGTGCGCACGACCACCCGGCGCCCCCCGTCACTGATGACGAACGCCGCGTTTGCGAGGTGAGGGCCCGCGATTTGTGTCCACCGGAGGTTCTCCTGTTGGTCGCAGCGGGTCTGCGCCTCGATGACTACCTCCTGGCCAAAGCCGACGGAGAGGTGTTCTTCTTCGAGTTCGAGGCGGGGGAAGAGGTTGACCGTCACCTCGGGGATGCCATTCGGCGAGACGTCGAAGACGGTCTCGTCGGGGCATCGGCCGGGGGCCACCGCCCGTACGACCCGGTCGCTGCCGGCGGGCATCGTCACCGTGAAACGTCCCTCATCGTCGGCGTCCGTCTCGCCGCCGCCGGACGCCCGGACCGCCGCCCCAGGGAGCGCTTGGCCGGTCCTCCCGTCCCGGACCACCCCGGTCACTTCGACGATCTCGTCGGGGCCGCACCCGGCGACTCCGACCACCGCGAGCAGAACGAGCCCCCAACGCATCGTCAGGGAGGATACACTTCGGGGCATGCGTTTCGTGACTACCCTTTCAGTCTTTCTCTTCGTCGCCCTCGGGCCCCTCGCAGGGTGTGGCGGTGGCACTTCCTCGAGCGCGCCGGAGGCGACTCCCGCGGCCGCCCCGGTCGCCGCCGCAGATGAAGCTTCGGGCCCAGCCGGCTCGGCCCAGTCTGGACAAGACTGCGACTTCGGCGGTGCCGATCGCACCACGTGCGGGACGGGCCTCATCTGCTGCTACCCCGAAGAGGGTGAGGTGGCTTACGGGACCTGTGTCGCGAGCTGCCCCGGATATGACTGATACGGTCGACATGAAGAAGCCCGCCGCGGCCTAGACCGGGCGGGCTCTTCATCAGGACCGTTTGTCCCCTATCGGCGCTTGCTCTTGCCGAGGAGGGCGAGGCCGACGATGAGCATGAGGGCGAGCCAGCCCGGGGTTCCGTCCTCGTCGAGGTCGCCGACGCTGCAGCCGCCGCCGTCGTCGCCGCCGGCGCCGCCGTCCGCTCCGGTGCCGGCATCCGCTCCGGTGCCGCTGTCGGTCGGCCCAGCCGTGCCGGTGTCCCGGTCACCGCTGCCGCCGTCGCGAGTTCCCGGACCGGTGCCGCCGTCGCCGGGGTCGACCGTCGGGGGGCACATCTCGAGGGGCGCCTCTGTGCAAACGCCCTCCGGAGTCCCGGTCATGGTGCAGGTGCCGTCCCCGTAGAGGTAGGTGATGCCGGCGATGTCGTCGTCGCCGAGGGTCTGCTTACTCGTATCCCCCGGGGCGTAACGCGGATATGTCGCGTTGCCCTCCATGGTGCTGGTGAGGCCGAGGGCGCGACCGACCATCGCCGTCATCACCGATTGCACGTCGAGCAGCGCCGCCTCGCCGGTAGTGGACCAGTCGTGGTGCCGGGAGTTCAAGATGATGGAGCCGCCGATGAGATTGCCCGCACCGTCGTGGACCCGGTCGAAGAAGCCGACCGTGGCGCTAGGGAACTGGGCCATGTCGTCGGTCCACCACACGAGGATGTACCGCTCGAAGTCGGGGTCATCGACGCTCATCGACATCCAGTGACGGGGCGCGGGTTCGGCGACGCGCTCGCCCTGGACGAAGCTGATGGAGGAGCAGTCGACGTCCTCCCAGGCCTGGAAGGCCGCCGCGATCGACGCCACCTCGGAGCCATCCCCGCCCGGCATTCCCGCCGTGGCGATGCGGAACTCGACGGCGTCCGCCGTGTCGAAGGTGACGACCACCGGGGTGCCGGCGTCGTCCGACGACGCGGACTCCACGTAGAACGCGCTCGCGGCGGTCGGCACCAGGGACAGCAGACTAAACACGGTCAGCAGGGTAAGGGACTTCATGGGGGGCATGCTCCTCGGGCTCATAGTTGCAAAATGGGGGAGGTTTCGAGAGGGCGCGTGGGGTAGCTCGGTGTCGTTCAGCCGCAGGTTCCAGAGGACGGGACACACTGGTAGGTGCGGCCTGAACTGGTGGTGACGGCCTGGCAGTTATAGCCTCCGCCGCAGTCGGCGGAGCTGGTGCACTCTGCGGCGCAGAAGGCGTAGCCGTCCCGGGCGAAGAGGCACACATCACGCGATCCGCCGCAGTCGCCGGCAACATCGCAGTAGCTGCAGAGGCTGCCGTCGGACTCGCAGGCCGGGGCCGTGTGAGTGTCCGGGATGAGGCAGTCGGCATGGCCGTCACCGTCGCGGTCTTCCTGGTCCTCGCAGCAGTCGTCGTTGAAGTAGAAGTACCGGCAGCCGCAGGCCGTGTCCGGGCGGTCCTGGAGACCAGCGCTGGTCACTCGGGGCTCGATGCAGGGGCCCCAGTTTCCGTCGGGCAGGCAGTCTTGCTTGCCCCAGGAGCAGTAGATGGCGTCGTCGCACCAGCGCTGGTCACCGGCGACGCATTCGCCGCTGCCGCCACCGCCGCCACCGCCGCCGCTGCCGCAGACGCGGAACTCGTCGGTGAAGTAGCAGTCCGTCGGGGTCTCGCCGCCGTCATCGGGGTAGTCCGGGGTATCGTCGGTGCAGACGGTGAGGTCGCCCATCAGGATGCACTCCCACTCGGAGCCGCCGCCATCGTCCGGGAGGTCACCGGGGGTGGAGCAGACGGTCTCACCGCCGCTGTTGTCGTGGCAGTCCCAGTCGCGGTCGTCGGGATAGTCCGGGGTGCGCTGGCGGCACTCGCGCCCTGCGGGGGTGTCGTAGCAGAACCAGCTGCCCCCATCGCCACTGCCCGAGCCTCCGCCGCGCTCGCAGACCCGAAACTCACCCTCGAAGAGGCAGTTCCAGGGGCCGTCACCGGGCTCGTCGGGGTAGTCGGGGCTGTTGTCGGTGCAAACGACCTCGACGTCGTTGATGCGTTCGCAGTTCCAGCTGCCCCCGCCACCGTCGTCGGGATAGTGGTCGCCGCGGCACTCGATGGTCCGGCCGTTCTCCGAGCAGCTCCACTCCCCGTCGTCGGGGTAGTCCGGGCCGGGGTTCGTGCAGCGCTTGCCGCCCTCGGCAAGGTCGTCGCAGAGCCAGTAGTCGGGGCACTCGTAGAGGGTGCAGTCCCCGCCGATGGCGCAGTCCGGGTCCACCGGGCAGGCCGGGATCGGCGTCTCGGCGACGGTCTCCCCGTCCGCGTGATCGTCACGGGTACCGTCACCGAAGGTGCCCTGGCACCCCATTGCCAGGAGGCTGGTGAGGGCGGCGAGGTAGCTGGCGTGGACTGCGATGCGCATGACGTAATGTTCTCCGGGCTGAACACCGTGCAACGATGGTGCCGTGCGACTTCTCCAGGAAATTCAACGATCTCGATCCCTTGGCTTGGGAGCCTGGAGCGCTCCGTGCTCCCAAACGACCCCCCAGAACCCCAGGCGAACCGCTGAGCTAGGGACTCGAACGTGCTAGAGATATGTGCAGTGGCTCGTCGCTCTTCCTTGTTCCTCTTCGGTGCCTTCATTCTCGGCTGCCCGCCGGGTCCAGGCATGTCGACGGGTCGGGACACGGGTCCTCCGGCCGACGCAGGGTCGAGCGCAATCCCGACCATCACGGTGAGTGGCCGCGTGGTGGACTTCGAGAGCTGCTTCGAGGGGTGCGACGGTGTCTCGGACATCGTCGTCGCCTGGGCCGGCGCCCCGGAGGCGCTGCGATCGGAGCCCTCGAGGGCCGACGGATCCTTCGTGATCGCCGGGGTTCCCTCTGGATTTCGCAGCGATCTCATGGCGATCCCCGAAGCTGGCCAGGCGACGCGCTTCGCGACCACCCTCAACGCCATGGCGCTCACCCGGGACGACACGGCAGACGTCTTCTCCTTACAGGTCGTCGTGATGCCTCGGGACAGCTCCTCGATCATCGCGGCCTTCGAGGACGAAACTGGCACGCGTCTCGACCGGGATGGCGGCTACATCGGGCAGGTCGTCAATCTCAGTGCGTCTGGCGGCTATGACGCTGCCCCGGGCATCGACGTCGCCCACGCACCGAACCAGGGCACCATCCGATACCTCAACGTCGTGCCCCGCCGCGCTCCGGAGGAGCCACCGTTCCAGCCCGCGGACGCCACCTCCA
>JAFDCW010000788.1 GCA_019312705.1 Deltaproteobacteria bacterium | reverse complement strand
GAGCGCGATGGCTTGGAGCGTCTTACCGAGGCCCATGTCGTCGGCGAGGATGCCGCCGCTTCCGAGGTTGTGGATGAAGACGAGCCAGTTGAAGCCCTTCTTCTGATAGTCGCGGAGCTTCGCCTTCAGAGCGCGGGGCTTGGCCACATTGGGGATGTCGCCGATGTCGGCCAGTTTGCCGAAGAGATCCTTGGCCTTGGGGGTGACCTTCTGGCGGCTGACCAGCTAGAGCAGGTCTTGCACGCGCCCAGCCTGGCTCAGTGACAGCTTCGCGTTTTCGCCGCCGGAGGTCGCTTCGATCTCGGCGAGGCGCGCGAGCACTTCGCCGACCTCGTCGGGGTCGACGGGGGCAAAGGTCCCGTCCGAGAGCTGGACCAGGCGCCGCCCCTTCTCGAGGCACATGCGCAGCTCGTCCTCGTCGACGACCACGCCGCCGGCGTCGAAGGTCATATTGAGGCTCATCCAATCGACGCCGCTCGAGACGCGCATCTGGGGGCTCACCGACGTATTGCGGATGGTGACGTCCACCAGATCGTCGGGGATGTAGCGATCCCAGTCCTCCGGGAGGGTCCCGATGCCTTCGGTCCAGAAGGCGATTGCCTCGTCGCCCCGGACCTCCATCGCGTCGCCGGACTCGTCGACCTTGAAGCCGAGGTTCATCAAGAGCTGCACGCCGGTCATCTCGGCGCCCACGTCGCGACGGACGACGCGGGGCCGGCCTCCCGCGCGCAGGGGCGGAAGGAAGGCCAGGGGCGACGGGAAGCCCGACGGAGGAATCGGAAATTCTTGTTCGTCGTAGGAGACCTTGAGCCGGGCGACGGCTCCGACGATGTCGCCGTCCACCTTCAGCGAGATGCTGGGCTGGGCGTCGATGAGGTCGGCAACGGAGTTCAGGTCGGGGAGCTCAGCTCCGAGGGAAGCGGCGGCCCGGGGAATGAAATCCGAGAGAAGTCGGGGCAGCTCGTCGAGGGGAGCGACGAGGGTCGGCGAAGCGTAGAGGCGCTGGTGCCACGCCGGGGTCACGGCATCGACGATTTTCCGGGCGATGCCCTCCTCGACGTCGATGTGGTAGCCCGGGGTCCCTTCGAACCAGGCGCCCTTCGACAGCGCGAAGCGCCGGCCGCCGGCGGTGAATGCCACTCGTATTCGGACCGCTTCGCCTCCGGCGAGGTCGAGCTCGACGACGGGCTTGAGGCGCGTCTGGTCGAAGCGCAGCTCCATGGACTGGGGCTCGATGAGGACTCGGCGGCTCTCGAGCATCGCCAAGAACTCGGAGGCCTCTTCGCCACGAAGCTCGGCGGTCGCCGGCTGGCCGCGCACGGGGTGGCGCGCCATGGCTCGCAGCACCGGGCGCTCACTCGGGGCGATCGCGTTGAAGCTGGCCAAGGCATCGGCGATATTGACCGCCGAGCGGGTCCCCGCGAGGACCGCGGTCACGGCGATGGACGCCGAACGCACCGTGAGGCGGTACTCGAAGTCGTACGGCTGGGGGAGGACATCGGCGGGCAGCCACGCTTCGAGCGTGCCCCGGTCTTCGGTGCGAGGGCCCGTGAGATCTCGTCCCGAGAGCACCTCGACCTTCGAGCCGTCCCCAGCCCCGCGGCGACGGCGCCGACTGCGACGGCGCTTGCCACCGACGGAGACGGTCTGCGGCACGTGAACCGCATCCGCCCCGTTGTTGTCTTTCTTCTTCTTTTTCTTCTGCTGCGGCTGCTGTTGCGCCTGGCCCTTCGGACGGGCTGGACGCTCGCGATCGCGCAGGGACACGAGGACCGCCGCGATGTGCTTGCAGTGCCCGGTTGGCCCCCGGAAGCCGGGGCAGGTGCAGCTCGACACGACTTTGTGCTCGTCGTCGAGGGTGACCTTCATGCTGTACGGATCGTCGGCGTTGCGCACGGTGATCTGGGCCGTGGCCCAATCGTCCTTGGCAACGAGGTCCTCAACCGCCTTACGCCGCGCGTAGATGCGCCCCCGGAGGAACGCATTGCCGCCCGTGATGCGCTGAATCGCGCGGTCAGACAGCTTTGCAGCGAACCGGCAGATCGGCGACTTCCCCGCGAGGGGATCTGCGACGGGCTCGTCCTCGCGGGACGGGTCGGCCATGTCGGGATTTGTGGGCTGGCTCTCTCGAGCCGGGGTCTCGGCCATGTCTCGTACAGCTACGGCGGATGCACGGTGCGCGAGGTTCGCGCGGGGCTCCGCTCTAAGCTCCCCTGATATCGGACGTTGGAAAGACCTCCCGAGGGGGAGGCGCCGGTCGGGCACCCGACCGCGGCCGACGGGGCCATGCGATTGGGGTACCTACAAGAGTCGATATTACACGGGTCCGGACCGGCCGCAAGGGCAAATCGCGGGGGTTTACCGCGGTCGAGGGGGATTCAGCTGTTGAGCTTCGACAGGAGCGCGTCGACGTTCTTCTTGGCATCACCGAAGAGCATCCGGGTGTTTTGCTTGAAGAAGAGCGGGTTCTGGACGCCCGCGTAGCCGCTCGCCATCGAGCGCTTCATCACCACGACGGTCTTTGCGTTCCAAACCTCGAGGACCGGCATGCCGGCGATCGGGCTCGTGGGATCGTCGAGGGCGCCGGGATTGACGATGTCGTTGGCGCCAACCACGAGGACCAGGTCAGTCTCGGGAAAGTCGTCGTTCAACTCGTCCATCTCGAGGACGATGTCGTAGGGCACGTTGGCCTCGGCGAGCAGCACGTTCATGTGCCCAGGGAGGCGCCCGGCGACGGGGTGAATGCCGAAGCGCACGTTCGCTCCGGCCTCCCGGAGGGTCCGCGTGACCTCGTTGATCGACCCCTGGGCCCGGGCGACGGCCATGCCATACCCCGG
>JAFDCW010000787.1 GCA_019312705.1 Deltaproteobacteria bacterium | reverse complement strand
AGCCACCCGAGGGGCCATCGGGTCTCTTCGTCGTCAATCCTCCCTATGGCGAACGTCTCGGCGAGGCCGGGGAGCTCGGGCCCCTCTACTCGCAGCTCGGCGACGTGCTCAAGCATCGCTTCCCCGGCTGGTCCGCGTGGGTGCTCTCGGGCAATCGGGCCCTCGACAAGCGCATCGGTCTGCGCCCGGCCTCGAGGCGGGTCGTCATGAACGGGCCCATCGAGTGCCGTTGGCTCGAGATCCCCATCGGCGAGCGGGCCAAGACCGGCGGCGACGGCCCGGGGTGGCGCAAGACGAGCGCTGAAGCCGAGATGTTCGAAAACCGCCTTCGCAAGAACCACAAACGCCTGAGCCGTTGGGCCCTCCAAAACGAGACCAGCGCCTACCGGCTCTACGACGCCGACATCCCGGAGTTCAACGTCGCCGTCGATGTGTACGGCGACGACCTGGTGCGGGTGGAGGAGTATCGCCGGCCGAAGAAGGTCGAGGAGGCGACCGCCGACCGGCGCCTTCGCGATGTGATGCTCGTCGTACCCCAAGTGCTCGGCGTCCGCCCCAATGACGTCGTCCTCCGGGTGCGTGGTCGCGGTGGTGAGAAGCCCCAGATCGAGCGACGAGGAGATTCGGGGACCCTGCATCCGGTCTACGACGGTCAGGAGATTTTCCTGGTGAACCTCCAGGACTACCTCGACACCGGGCTCTTCCTCGACGACCGCGATCTTCGTCGGCGCATCCGGTCGACGGTGGGTGAAGGACGTTTCCTCAACCTCTTCTGTCACACCGGGGCGGCCTCGGTCTCCGCCGCTGCCGGAGGGGCGCGCTCCACGACCAGCGTCGACCTGTCACGCCGCTACCTCGACTGGGCCCGCGAGAATTTTCAGGCCAACGAGTTGGATCTCCGCTCCCACGAATTCGTCAAAGCCGATGCGCTGCGGTGGCTTCGGAACGCGGGCAAGGGCCACGAGCGCTGGGACCTCGTGCTGCTCGCCCCGCCGACCTATTCTCGCAGTAAGGGCATGGACGACGAGTTCGACGTCCAGCGGGACCACGTGCGCGTCATCGAAGACGCCGCCGCGCTCCTGGCCAAGGGTGGAGAGTTGCTCTTCACCACGAATCTCAGGACCTTCGCCCTCGACGAGCTCGCCCTCCGCGGCCTCCGCGCCGAAGAGATCACCGCCGCGGTGACTCCACTAGATTTCACCAAGAAACCCCGCATCCGCGCCTGGTCCATCAAGCGCAGCTAACCCCCAAGCGCGGCCAACCCCATCGGGGGGGAGTTATCGGCTGGGTCGTGAGACCCAAGCGAGGTCGTGCCGGTTGCGAGCAGCCCGCGCAAGCTACCTTTCGTAGCTGAGCAGGCAGCACAGCAAGCGGTGCGACCTCGCGCCGGGTATCGCGACCCAGGCGGTGACTCCTCAGTCGTGGGGCCAGTAGCGGGGTAGCAGCTCTGCTTCTTGGGGCACGTGACTCTCGGGGATCCACTGCCAGTAGGGCCCGCGGTCGTGGCAGGCGTCACGCTCGCCGGGCTCGCAGTAGATGCGCACGTGAAAGTGGTCGTCGTGGCGGGCGACCCCTTCGGGGGGGATCAGCGTCCACTCGGCGCGCTCGACGATCTCGGGGTCGACGCCCTGGGCCCGGGCCCATCGGACCAGCCGTCGCCGGATGCTCCGGGATACGAAGACCATCTGCACCGGCGACGTCTCGTCCGTCACCAGCGCCTCGATGAAGGCCCAGTTGCGCGCGGTGTCGAAGGTGACGCGCTGCTCACCGTCTCCGCCTCGCCCGCTTCCGCCGATTCGCACGAAGCGTTCCGGTTCGACGGAGTTGCCGTCGTCGTTGAGCAGGTAGAAGCCTACATCGACATCGCGTCCGTTCTCGTGGGACCGATGACCGATCGTTCAAGCGGGCGGGACCGTGTAACGACGCGACCCGAGCAGCGGCCCGTTCGAGGAGACCGACCAGGGCGGAGGTTCCGAAGAAGCGGCCGTGTTCTGCGAAGCGCTCGACGTGGTGCACGTTTACGGAAGCATCGAGAAACTCACCGGCCTCGAGGTATCCCCGGTAGACCCAACCGACCGACCGCGAGCTGTCCGCGCTGCGCCCGTTGACCGCGGTGATGGGTCCCCGCTCGATGACCTTCTCGTCGCCGTGGGCCGAGGGGCTCGTCACCAGACCGACGACGCCGAGGGCCCCCGCGAGCATCAATACAACCACAGCCCGCCGTCGACCCATCCCAACCAGCATGGACGGACCGGCCTCAGAGGGCAAATTGGCGTCCCGGCTACACGCCCGTCTGGTCGGGTGGCCACGAGGCGGTGCTCGCGGATTCGATCCCGGGCCCACTCGTAGTCCCCTCGGTCCGCGAGCACGATCTTCACCTCGTCGCGTTTGGTCAGCAGCGGCACATTGGCCCACCGGTTGCGCGCGCCTTCCCCCGAAGCCGGGGCTTTCAGGTCCATGATCCGATGGACCCGGGGGTCGACCGCGCCGATGTCGCGCTCCCCGCTCGTCTCGAGGAGTACCGTTCGGCCCGCGTCGGCGAGTTCCTTCATCAGGAGCAGGGCGCCCGGCTGCAGCAGGGGCTCCCCGCCAGTGAGCTCGACGAGCTGCGGCGTTGCCGCGAGGGCCTCCCCGAGCACTTCGCCCCGGGGCCTCCGTGTGCCCTCGTAGAACGCCTGCTCGGTGTCGCACCAGGCGCACCTAAGATTGCATCCGGTTAGGCGAATGAAGGTGCACGGCAGCCCAGCGAAGGTCGATTCGCCCTGAATCGACGAATAGACTTCGTGCACGACGAGCGTGTCTTCCTTGGCCACGGGCGCAGCGTAGCAGCCAGGGCATGTCCCGGCCTTTCGGTTCACCGGGTCATGCTGCGTATGTCACCCTATCGTCGATGCCCCTTATCAAGACTTCGCTGCTCTCGGCCTGTTTCTTGTTCACGATGGCCCTCGCCGCTTGCGATTGCAGCGGCGACGACCCTCCCGGGGCCATGTGCGCTTCGAGCGCCGATTGCGCGGCCGGTGAAACCTGCGTCGATGGCCTCTGTGTGGGCAGCCCGGACGGGGGCACCGATGGGGGCGGCGATACGGGCCTCGGGGATAGCTCCCTCCCCGACGGCTGTGCGGCGCCCTGTGGCACGACTTGCTGCGTCGGTGGTGAGGTCTGCGTCGGCGGCGCGGCCTGTGCCCCGGCGGGTGCGGCCTGCGTCGACAACGATGCTTGCATCGATGACACGTATTGCGACCCGGTCTCCATGACCTGTGTGCCCTGGGGGGTGCCGCCGGGGACCGAGAGCGACTCGGACTGCCGGCGCCTCGTGGCGGCCGGGGTCTTTTCCCCGACGGTGCAATGCCGCTTCGACGAAGCGCCCGCCGGCGACGCCTTTCCCGCCAACGTGCACGTATTGACGACCCCGATGGTTGCCGACTTCCTCGTCGGCCGTGGCCCCGGCGATCCCCCTGAGCCCTCGATCGTCGCCGTCTTCGATGACGGCGTCGACGGGTCGTCGGAGCAGCCGACGGGCGTCATTCGCATCCTCGACGGACGCACATGCATGCAGCAGGCCGAACTCGGCTCGCTGCAGATGGTCTCCCACAGTTCGCCCCCGGCCATCGCGGACCTCGACGGCGATGGCAAGCCGGAGATCGTCGCCTTCAAGGCCGGGGGTGGCCTGGTCGCCTTCACCCAGGGTGCCGCTGGGTGGGAGGTCATGTGGCGCAGTACCCGGGCCGATGGCAGCGCCTACGACATCACCGGGTCGGGCTGGGCCGGCCCGTCGATCTACGACCTCGACGACGACGGAGTGCCCGAGATTCTCCGCGGGGGAATCGTCTTCGACGCTGCCGGGGTGCTCATCGACGAGAGCCTCGGCTTGCTGCCGTACAGCGCGGGCATCTTCGCCGTGGTCGCGGATGTCGACGCCGACGGCCTCGCCGAATTGGTGGCGGGGCACGGGGCCTGGCAATGGGACTCCGCGGGCGGCACCTGGACCGCCGAGAGTTGGTCCACCGGGGGAACCGCAGCCGGACACGTCGCCCTCGCTGATCTTGGCGACTTCCCCGGGACGGCCGCCTGGCCGGCGGAAACCCCGGAGGTCGCGGTCGTGACCAGCGGTACGATCCGGGTCCAGACCCTCGACGGGACGATCGTCTTCGGGCCCATCACCCATCCAGGCATGGGGAGCGGTGGCCCCCCCACCATCGGCGACTTCGACGGTGACGGACGGCGAGAGATCGCGAGCGCCGGAGCCGCTGGCTTCGCCATCTTCGACCTCGACTGCGCTGCGGCGCCCATCGGCGCCTGCGCGAGTGGCACCACCGACGGCATCCTCTGGAACGTGCGCTCCCAGGACCAGTCCAGCAACGTGACCGGTTCGAGCGTCTTCGACTTCGAGGGAGACGGCCGCGCCGAGGCAGTCTACGGCGACGAGTGTTTCCTCCGCGTCTATGACGGCGAGACCGGGGACGTGCTCTTCAGTCAGTCCCGGTCGAGTTGCACCTGGTACGAAAACCCGGTCATTGCCGACGTCGACGGTGATTTCAACGCCGAGATCGTCATGGGCGATAACTACAACTGCGGCTCCGCGACCCTCGGGAGGGATTGCTCCACGTTTGGCCTCGGCCCGCGCAATACCGACCCCATCTTCCCGGGGCTGCGATGCGCCGAAGGCGCCGATTGCGTCTCCGGGGTCTGCGATGCGGGCCTGTGCCGATGCACCGCCGATGCCGAGTGCTGCGCCGGCCCGGGGTGCACCGAGGCGGCCATCGTCTGCGAGGTCCCGCCGGCGGGCACCCCCGGCACCGGCAATACCTGCCGCGCCTCCCGGCCCGTGGGCACCCTCGGCATTCGTGTGTATCGAGACGCCGCCGACCGTTGGGTGAACTCCCGGCGCATCTGGAATCAGCATGCGTACCACGTCACCAATGTCGACGAGGCCGGTACCGTTCCGCGCACCAGCGCGGCGGCGATCAACTGGACCGACCCGGCACTCAACAACTTTCGTCAGAACGTCCAGGGCGACGCGATCGCGGGGGCGGCCCCGGACCTCACGTCGACCGGGTTGCCGTTCACCTGCGATGCGATGGGCGGGGCTATCCTCACCGCCAACGTGTGCAACCGCGGCGTCGAGCCGGTGGGAGCGGGCGTGGTTGTCGG
>JAFDCW010000126.1 GCA_019312705.1 Deltaproteobacteria bacterium | reverse complement strand
CCACGCCGAGTTCGAGGCTGGCTGGAACCAACCGTCGATGGGCGTCCAGGATCGAAAGGACGATGCCCCCGACGAGATCGTCGAAGACGCGCTTCGAGAACCCGGGCCCCGCGAGATCGTAGAAGAGGGCGTGGCTGAAACCAGAAGGGCCGCTGTGAGTGTGGGTCGCGGTGAGCACCACCGAGGCCGCGTCGAGGCCGAGGTCCGAATGGTCCTCGGCGAGGCGGTCGAGGACCGCGACCCGGAGCCCCGCGGCGATCATGCCGAGGTCGGCGCAGACGTACGCCAGGGCGCGGCCGTCATCGCGGCCCTCGACGAACATGGCGCGGGCGTAGAGTGGCTCGGCGACGCCCCGGGGGACGTTGTCTTCTCGCCCCCAGCCCAACATCGACATGCCCGGCTCGAAGGTCGAGATGGCCCTCCGCCCCGCTGCTCTCTGGTTTCGCTCACTCTCCGGGCACCTTTCCGCCTCGGCGCCCAGTCTAACCCTGCGCAGGCGATGCGCGCATCCCCAGCGAGTCGCGATTGGTAGCAGCGGCGAGGCCTACGTTTGCTACGATCCCCTCATGCGCGTCTTCCCGTTCCTTGCCACCCTGGCCATGCCTCTCTTGCTGGTCGCGTGCAGCGGGTCCGACCCCGTCACCGACGGCGGCACCGACGCAGACACCCTTGTCGATGGCGGCGCCTCGCCCGCAATCCGCTGCGTGCTGCCCGGAGCCACCATGGTCCAAGCCGAGGAGGGCGAGATGGTCCGGGTGACCGTCGCCGTGGCCCAGCTCGGCGACGACCTGCGCGTCGAAATCGCCGGCATCGAAGCCGCCGTGGACGCAGTCGGCCTCGCCGAAGCCGAGGTACCCACCCACTTCGGGGTCAACAGCGTGCAGGTGACGGCTGAGATCGACGGGCAGGTCCGCCGCGACGTGTGCTCTTTCATCGCCGCCCCGGCTTTCCATGGAGAAGGTACGCTCGCCGACACCGTCACCATGCGTTGGACCCCCGACGCCATCGACGACGGCGACGGGGCCGCAACCCTCGGGAGCCTCGACGACACGGTTCAGCGTGTGCTCGACGTGGGGCTGCTGAGTCGCCTGGCACCGCGGTTCCTGAACCTCGACGTGCCACCCATCGCCATGTCGTGCGATCCCTGCGTGACCCCGGAGTTCGAGATCAACGGCTTCATGTACCTCCTCGACAGCGCGACCCTCGTCGAACCGACCGGGAGCTCACTCTCGCCGATCGATGGCGCCCTCCACTTCGTCGGCGACGGCGCCGCGGTGGAGCTCGAGCTCGGCTCACTGGCACTCTATACCCGGGACGACGGCGCCTGGGTCGGGTCCGGGCGGGTTCGGCTCGCCGACATCGAGGTAGTCGCCAACCTCCGGACCTCCCTCGGGATAGACGGCAAGGCCCACGTCGAGGTCGCCGAGGTGGTGTCCGTGCAACCCGGAACGGTCGACCTCAGCGGCGTGGTCTGGGACCGGCCGATGGATGAACCATTGCCCGGAGCCATAGCCTATGTTGACGATTTCTTTCGGACCTCCGCGGGCCTCCTAGACGTTGGAGAAGAGCTGAGCACGACCATTGGCTCGATGCTCGACGAGCTCGTCGGCAGCCTCGCGGTCGACACCCTGCCCAGCACCCTGTCGGTGCGCGGCCTCGGCGGCACAGAAGTCGAACTAACCTTCACCGCCATGCCGACTCGTGTCGAGACGACGACCGACGGTATCGTCTTCGGCCTCGGCACGGACATCGCCCCGGTCGGCGACGCTGTGCGTTCGCGGGGAGTCCCGATACACCAGACCCGCTTCGCCCCGAGCGCCGCCGCCGCCGGTATCGGCAACGCGGTGTCGGTCGACTCGGTCAACCAGATCCTCCACGGAGTGTGGTCCCAGGGCGGCACCTCGGGGATCGTCGGGCCCTCCATGATCGTCGGGCCTTCCATGATCGTCGGGCCTTCCATGATCGTCGGGCCCTCCATGATCGTCGGGCCCTCCATGATCGTCGGGCCCTCCATGATCGGCGTCGAGAGCGCCCTTCCCCCGGTGGTCGATACGACCGCCGACGGCGACCTCGCGCTCTCCTTCGGAGCCATGACCCTGACCCTCGACGGGACCGGCCCTTACGAGGGCGGCGTGAGCATAGCGCTCGGAGGCCGCGCCGTCGCATCCCTCGATGCAAGCACCGGCACTGAAGTCAGCCCGTCGTCGATCGCCATCAGCGAGCTCGTATTTGCCTCCGACCCACCGATGAACGATGAACAACGCGCCGAGGTCGGCCCCTGGCTCGTCGTCTTCGCCCACCACCTGGCGACGACGATGCTCGTGGACGCGCTCCCATCCCTCGCGTTGCCGACGGTCGCCGTCCCCACCGAAGTCAACGCCATCGGCGGCGGTCCCTTGGCCACCGCGACAGCCGAAGGCACCCGTCTCGGCACCGGCGCGGCCTCCCTCGCCGTCACCGATGGGCACATCGAGAGCATCGGGGTGGTCGCCGAGATGCTCGCCGCCCCGTGAACTCCAGACTGCCTCTCCAGCCCAGACTCAGTCGAAGGCAAAGGACCCTACCCCCCTCGATCGTCCTCGCAGCGGCGGCGTGCCACGTTGTCGTATGCATGGCTGCATGCAGTGAAGACAGGACGAGAGATGCGAGCAGGCGCGAAGACACGGGAGCGGACACCGGCGCTGACGCAGGAGTGCCAACGGATGCATCGGTCGCGGACGCGGCCCGACCCTTGCCGACCTGCGCCGTGCTCTCAGTCATCGAGGGCCTAGCGGGACCCGGCCGAGACTCCGAGGGGTACGTCGTTCCGCCACCGTCGACTCTCGACGCCTTCGAGCAGATGACCCGCGCCGCGGCAGAGGGGCGGTACGGAGAGGCCAGGGCCTTCGCCGACGCCGTCGGGTACGCCATCTGCCGCGGCGAAGGGGACGAGGCGGACCTCGTTCACCTTCGCCCCGTCGACCCCAACACCGGTTCCGCCCACGTCGTCCTGCGCGAGGGGGCCGCGCCGGGGGTCATCTTCGAAGCGCCCCACCCCTTCTACGACACCGGCACGCTCTCTCAATCGGTAGCGCTCTTCCGCGATCTCCCGGGCCGGGCCCTCATCGCGTCCTCGACGCACCGCTGCGCAAACTCCACCGAGTCCGGGTGCGACGGCACGACGGGGTCCTGCGGCACGACCGGGCCCTACCGCGAATCGGACGTCGCCCATGCGACCGACTCGATGTTCCACCGGGCCCATGTTGCTCTCTCCGAGGCCTACTCGGGAGACCTGGCGATCAGCCTGCACGGCATGGGGGGCGACGGCGCGAGCCTCTCCAATGGCACGACCGATGCGGTTGGGCCGGATACGCCGGTGGCCCGAATCGCAGCGGCCTTCGTCTCCGCAGGCATCGCCAGGGTGACGAGTTGCAGTTCCGGCACGAGCGCGCCGACCGAGGCCCGGCTCTGTGGCACCACCAACGTGCAAGGCCGTCACCTCAACGGCGCCGCCGACGCCTGCACCACACCGGCCCTCTCGGCGACCGAGCGTTTCGTGCACATCGAGCAGTCGCGAGTGGTGCGCGGGGATGTGCCTCGGGTCGTTTCGGCTCTGCGAGACGCCCTCGGGTTCTGAAGGGCTGCAAATCGGGGCCCGGACGGTTGACTCGTGAACCCACGTGCGAACATGTACGGTGGAGGCGATGATGCTCACGCGGATATTTCTCGGGTGGTTTTCCGTGGCGGCCGTTTTCGGGTGCGACGGCATGTGCGCGAGCGCGCGCCCCGACGTGCAGACCGACATGCAGATCACCAGCCCCGCTTTTGCCGACGGCGAGTCGATCCCCGCGCGCCACACCTGCGACGGCGACGACGTCTCGCCCCGCCTCGACTTCGCGGACGTCCCGGAGCGCGCCCAGGCTTTGGCGCTGATCGTCGACGACCCCGATGCCCCGCGCGGCACGTGGGTCCACTGGGTCTACTACGATCTGCCCGTCGACCCGGGGGCCGTGCGGGAGGGGGCCGGCGCCGCGGTGCCCGGTGAGGCGGGCTCTCCCCGCCACGGCAGCAACGACTTCTCGCGTCTAGGCTACGGCGGCCCGTGTCCCCCGCCGGGGCCCGCTCACCGGTACTTCTTCAAGCTCTACGCCGTGGATGCCCCCCTGGGCCTACCCGAGGGCGCGACGAAGGGCGAACTCGTCGGGGCGATGGAAGACCACGTCATCGGCGAGGCTCAACTGATGGGCCGCTACGCTCGAGCCGAGTAGACGCCCGTCAGGACCACGAGACGTGCATGGGCAGGGCGCGTTCGAGGCCGGTCATAGCCCGATGCGGTGCCATCCCATCATGCCGCCTTCCATCGAAGCAACCTGGGTGAAACCCATCTGAGAGAGGGCCTGGATGGCGCGGGCGGACCGACCGCCGGAAGCACAGTGAACAACGACCGGCTGGTCTCGGCCCCAGCCGTCGGCGACCCCGAGGAGGTTGGCGAGGGAGACGTGCTCGGCCTGGACGATGAGTCCCATCGGGCCCTCACGCTCCCCCTGCTCACGAACGTCGACGAGCTTGAAGCGACCGAGGTTCTTCGCAGTCCAGGCGGCCGATACTTCGGCGACCCCGTTGGTGCGAAAGATCGCGGTCTGGAGATTCTTCGCGTTCTCGTGGCGCTCTTCTTCGACGATGTTCGCGTGGTGCTCGACATCCGCGGTCCAAGCGAGCATGCCGCCCTCGACCGAAGCAACGGCCTCGTAGCCCGCCGCGGCGAGGGCCGATGCGCCCTGGGCCGACCGGCGACCGGACCGGCAAATGAGCACGACGGGTGCAGACCGGTCAACGGGCACACCTTTCGTCAGGAGCGCCTGAAGAGGAAGGTTCGCAACGCCTGCCACGGCGCCCAGGGGCCCCTCGAGTTCATGAGGCTCGCGCACGTCGAAGAAGTGCACGCTATCCAGATGCTCGGAGAGCCAAGGGGCGCTCACTTCGGGGTTGCCGTTGTCGCGATAGATTGCTGCGACTAGAGCCGCCGCTTCTTGGCTGAGCGTGTTCATGACCGCGCGATAGTGCAATGCACGGGCCATCGGGGCCAGCCGCGAGAATTCAGTTGTTTCTGAGGGGGTTGGAACAGGCTGCAACCACGGAGAGCACCAGGGAAACGGTCGTGTACCTACGGCGTCGTCAGCTCTACCAGCAGGTCACCGGCCGCTAGCACGTCGCCGACCGCAACCGCGACCCGACCTACGACGCCGCCCACCGGAGCGGCGACCACCGTCTCCATCTTCATGGCGCTCAAGACGACGAGGCCTTCGCCTTCGGCTACTTCATCGCCGAGGTCGACGGCAACGGAGACCACGGAGCCGGGCATCGGCGCCCCGACCGAGCCGGGTTCGGAAGTCGCCCGCTCGCGTTCGGGCAGCACGTCGGTCGCGGCGGCATCGCGCACCCTAACCTGCCGCGGTTGGCCATTCAGCTCGAAGAAGACCGTGCGGTGCCCGGTCTCGTCGATCTCCGAGACCGCGGTGAGCACGATGATCAGGGTCTTGCCGCGCTCGATGTCGACGGCGATCTCTTCACCGACTTCGAGGGGCGAAAGAAAGACCCGCGTGGGCAGCATGCTGACGTCGCCGTAGAGCGTGCGATGCTCGCGATAGGCTCGAAAAACCTCGGGGTAAAGGGCGGCGCTCAGCACGTCGACGTCGCGAATCTGGGTGGAAGGATGCTCCTCTTCGAGCTCCTGGCGCAGGGCCTCGAGGTCGAGGGATGGGAGCACGGCCCCGGGTCGACCGGTGACCGGCTTCCGGCCGCGGAGCACCTGCGTGCGAAACGGCTCCGGGAAGCCGCCGAGGGGTTGGCCGAGGAGCCCGGCGAGGAAGTCCACCACGCTCGTCGGGAAGGAGAGCGTCTCGGCGCCGGCGAGGACCTCCGCCTCGGTCAGGTCGTTCTGCACCATGAACTGCGCGAGGTCCCCGACGACCTTCGAGCTCGGAGTGACCTTGATGAGTCCGCCGAGGATGCGGTTGGCCGCCGCGTAGGCGCGCTTGATCGCCGGCCATCGCCCCTCGAGGCCGAGGGCCCGGGCCTGGAACTGCAGGTTCGTATACTGGCCGCCGGGGATCTCGTGGTTGTAGAGGTCCGGTGCATAACCCGTCATGCCGGTCTCGAAGGGCGCATAGACCCGACGGGCCGCCTCCCAATAGCCGTCGAGGGCGAGGATGGCGTCGGCGTGTATGCCCGTATCGCGTTCGCCGCCCCGGAGCGACTCGACCACCGCGGCCATCGTCGGCTGCGAGGTGAGCCCCGCCACCGCGGGAAGGGCCACGTCGACCACGTCGGCGTCGGCGTCCGCCGCTGCGAGCATCGAGGCCACCCCGACGCCGCCGGTGTCATGGGTATGCACGTGAATGGGCACCTCGGGGAAAGCATCTCGGAGTGCCGTGACCAGCATCGTCGCGGCGTGGGGCTTCAGGAGCCCCGCCATGTCCTTGATGTTGAGCACGTGCACACCACGTTCGACCAGTTGGCCCGCGAGGTCGACGTAGTAGCCGAGGGAGTACTTCGTCCGCGACGGATCGCTGACGTCGCCGGTGTAACAAATGGATGCTTCGATCACTCCCCCCGCCTCGCCCACGGCGTCGATGCCGAGGACCAGGTTCTCGACGTAGTTCAGCGAATCGAAGACGCGAAAGACATCGATGCCGCGCTCTTTCGCCGCCTTCACGAAGGCGAAAACGACGTTGTCGGGGTAACCGGTGTAACCGACGGCGTTCGCGCCGCGGAGGAGCATCTGAAAGGGCACGTTTGGGACGAGCTCCCGGAGCCGCTCGAGGCGCTCCCAGGGGCACTCCCGGAGGAAACGTAAGGCCACGTCGAAGGTCGCGCCGCCCCACATCTCGAGGCTGAAGAGTTCCGGCAGGAGGCGCGCCGTCGCCGGCGCCACGACGACTAGGTCGTCGGTGCGCACCCGCGTCATCAATGCCGACTGGTGGGCGTCCCGGAAGGTGGTGTCGGTCAGGAGCAGGCCGCGATGGGCTCGGACCTTCTGCGCGAAGACCTCGGGCCCCTCGGCGACCAGCACGTCCCGCCACCCGGCCAGCTTTGCCGAGGGGGCCGAGGGCGCCTCGGGAGGCTCGGGGACTATGCGCGATGGCTTAACCGTACTCATACCCGGCACGCCCGGGCCGTTGACGGCCACATCGGCGAGAAAATGCAGCAGGCGCTGGGCGCGGTTACGCCGCGGCCGGGCCAGGACGAGCTCGGGGTAGGTATCGACGAAAGAGGTATCGACGTCCCCCGCCAGGAAGCTCGGGTGCTCCAATACGTTGGTGAGAAACGAGATGTTGGTGCTCACACCGCGCACGCGAAACTCGGCGAGGGCGCGCTTCAGCTTGTCGACGGTCGCGTCGAAGGTGAGCCCCTGGGCCGTCACCTTAACCAGCAGCGAGTCGTAGTCGGGGCTCACCTGGGCCCCGGCGTAGCCGCTTCCCCCGTCGAGGCGGATGCCCATGCCGGCCCCCGACCGAAACACTTCGATGCGCCCCGTGTCCGGGATGAACCCCTGCTGCGGGTCCTCGGTCGTGACCCGGCATTGAATGGCGACCCCCCGGGTACCGATGCGCTCCTGGGAGAGGCCGAGGTCCGAAAAGGTCGCGCCCCCGGCGATGAGCAGCTGGGCCTGAACCAGGTCGACGCCGGTCACCTGCTCGGTGACCGTGTGTTCGACCTGGATGCGCGGATTGACCTCGATGAAGTAGTGGCGCCCTTCGGGGTCGATGAGGAACTCGACGGTCCCGGCGTTCACGTACCCGACCGCCCGCGCGAGTTTCGTAGCGTCTGCCCAGAGGACCTCCCGGAGCGCCCCGTCGAGGCGAAACGCCGGCGCCATCTCGACGACCTTCTGGTGGCGCCGCTGCACGCTGCAATCGCGCTCGAAGAGGTGCATGACGTCGCCCGCGGCATCGGCGAGGATTTGCACCTCGACGTGGCGGGGTTTCTCGACGAAGCGCTCGAGGAACATCGTCCCGTCACCGAAGGCGGCCTCGGCCTCGGAACGCGCCCGAGCGAACGCCTCGTCGAGCTCCTCCGGCCCACGGACCACGCGCATGCCCCGACCGCCGCCGCCCATCGCCGCTTTGACGATCACCGGGTACCCCACCTCGGCAATGAACGCCCGGGCCTCGGCGACGGTCTCGACCGGACCGTCGGTCCCGGGAACCAGAGGAACACCGGCGCCCCGAGCGAGGTCCCGGGCCGCCGTCTTGTCGCCGAGGGCGCGTAGGACCTCCGGCGAGGGTCCTACGAACGCGATGCCAGCCGCAGCGCAAGCGCGGCTCAGTTCGGCGTTCTCGGCGAGGAAGCCGTAGCCGGGGTGAATGGCGTCGACGCCCGCCTCGGTCGCGACGCGCATGACCTCGTCGATCGAGAGGTAGGCGCCGACCGGGCTCAGCCCATCGCCGACCTGATACGCCTCGTCGGCCTTGTATCGGTGCAGGTGCACCCGGTCCTCGTGGCTGTAGATCGCCACCGTGCGCAGCTTCAGCTCGGTCGCTGCCCGAAATACTCGAATCGCGATTTCCCCGCGATTCGCGCACATGACCTTCTTCAATGAGCTCTGCATCGCGAGCAGTTTTACACTCGTTTCTGCCCGAGAGGCGTCATGCTTCCGTTATTCGAGGGCAGCCCGTCGCCAGACCCCGAGCCATCCCGATGAAGCCCCGCAAAGTACTCGACGAAACCACGACCCCCGATGGCTCGCCCCTGGTCTTCGCCATCGAGGCCGGGCACTACATGATCTCCGTCGGGGGCGTACCGCTGATGTCGAGCGAGATGTACGGCTCGGAGCAGGCGATGGCCCACTACGCGCAAAAAGACCTCGCGGGGTGCCCAGGGCCCCGGGTCCTCGTCGGCGGGCTGGGCATGGGATTCACCCTTCGGGCGGCCCTCGATGCCTTTGGCGACGGGGCGAAGATCACCGTCGCCGAGCTGATGCCGGAGCTGGTGCAGTACAACCGAGGGGAGCTCGGGGACCTCGCGGGCCGCCCCCTCGACGACCCCCGGGTCGAACTCTTCGAAGGAGACGTGCGCCGCCCCCTCGAGGACCGTCGCTGGGACGTGGTCCTGATGGACGTAGACAA
>JAFDCW010000125.1 GCA_019312705.1 Deltaproteobacteria bacterium | reverse complement strand
AACGCAGTCGCCGGCATCCCGAGGCGGGGTACCGGTGTCGGTGCCAGTGCCCGAATCCGTGGGCGTGCTGGTGTCCGTGCCAGGGCCCCCATCTACCGGTGGCCGGGACGGGTCGTCCGGACAACCGCTGAGCACCAAAACGAGGGCGAGAAGCGAAGAAAACATACCAAAGCGCATGAAAAAGTCCTCCGAGGGCCGATGGCCGAGATTGTGGGGGATAGCTGCCTCGAGGGCCCCACGCAAGGCCGATGGTCGGGGGGCTCCCCTGTCAGCTCATTCCGGCGAGCCGCCGACGGTGACCAGGGGCTCGATGCGAGCCCGGGTCCGGGGCCCCACGCCGCGGACCGCTTCGAGCCCCGCGACGGTCCGGAAGGGTCCCTGGGCATCACGGTGGGCCACGATGCGCCCCGCAATGGCCGGGCCAATGCCCGGGAGCAGAGTCAGTTCGGCCTCGGAGGCCGCATTGAGGTCGAGGGCTTCGCCGTCTCGAAGCGCGGCCGCCCCGGCCGACAGTTCCGACGGCATTTCCGCCGACCGGGGCGGACCCGAGGGCCCTGCCGACGCTTGTTGCGACAGTTCCTGGGCGCCAACGTGGGCGAGGGCCAGGAGCGCGATCACGGTCGCCACCACCGCGAGGGCCCGCCCTGCCCGCTCCTCCCGGGTGATCTTCGACCGAAAACTCTCGTGCACGGCCCCTTATCGGGGATCCGCGCTTCGGGTTGCGTCAGGCGCCCAGGCCGAAGGCGTCGTGCAGGGCGCGAACCGCGAGCTCGGCGTACTTCGCTTCGATCAGGCAGCTGACCTTGATCTCGCTGGTGGTGATCGCCTGGATGTTGATGCGCTCCTCGGCGAGGACCCGGAACATCTTGGCGGCGACGCCGGCGTGGCTGCGCATGCCGAGGCCGACGATGGAGACCTTGACCACGTCCTCGTCGACGATGACCGCCTTGCCTCCGAGCTCCGGGAGCATGCCCTCGACGATCTTCGTCGCGGCGGCGACGTCGCCTCCCTTCACCGTGAAGGTGAGGTCCGTCGTGCCTTCTTCGGACACGTTCTGGATGATCATGTCGACGGAGATGCTCTCGGCGGCGAGGGGCTCGAAGATCCCCGCGACGATACCCGGAGCATCGGTCACCGCGCGCACGGTGACCTTCGTCTCGTTCTTGTCGGAGGTGACCCCGGCGACGACGACGGACTCGAGGGATGTCTCTTCGCCGACGACCCAGGTGCCTTCGTCTTCTTTGAAACTGGAACGAACGTGAATCGGCACGGCGTACTTCATTGCGACCTCCACACTGCGAATCTGCAAGACCTTTGCCCCGAGGGATGCGAGTTCGAGCATCTCTTCGTAGCTGATGCGACTGATCTTCTTGGCGTTCGGGCAGACGTTCGGGTCCGCCGTGTAGACCCCGTCGACGTCAGTATAGATTTCACACGCCGTGGCGCGGGCAGCGGCGGCGATGGCGACGGCGGTGGTGTCGGACCCGCCGCGGCCGAGGGTGGTGATGTTGCCGTCGGGGTCGATGCCCTGGAAACCCGCGACGACGGCAACCTGCCCCGCCGCGATGGTCTCGGCGAGCTTCGACCCTTCGATCGAGCGGATGCGCGCTTTCGTATGGGGCCCCTCGGTCATGATGCGGGCCTGGTGGCCCATCATGGACCGGGCCGGCGTGCCCATGTCATTGAGGCAGATGGACAGCAGGGCGGCGCTCACCTGCTCGCCCGTCGATACGAGCACGTCCATCTCGCGCTGGCTCGGCTCCGCCCCCGGTGCGGCCTCTCGACCCAGCTTCAGCAGGCGGTCGGTCTCGCCGCCGATGGCGCTGACGACGACGATGACGTCGTCGCCCGCGGCCCGACTCGCCGCGACCCGCCGGGCGACGCGCATGATGCGCTCGAGGCTACCGACGCTGGTGCCTCCGTACTTCTGAACGAGCAATCCCATCGAGGGCGGGATACTACGTCACCTCGGTCCCGGGTCAATCGATGGCTCGAGGGCTTCAGCCTCGGGAACCATTTCGCCGGCGGTCACCGTCGGCCTCCGCGTCGTCGCCGTCTTCTTCCCCGTCGTCGCCACCCTCATCATCGTCGTCGTCGCCGCCCCGTCCTGGACGCCTGCGTTCGCGTCGCGGCCGCTCCGGCGGCGCACCGAACTCAGCGCGCAGCTTGCGGTCGAGGCGGTCGAGGATGATCTGCTCGACATAGGACGGCATGGACGGAATCTGCACGACCGTGCGCACGTACTCGACGCCATCGATCTGCGTACGGACCAGTTCGATGCTGCCGGGATGGGCGCGGCCCCGGTTCTGGTACTGGAAGAGCACGTAGCCAATCGAGGCGTCCTGGTCCTCGATGGGATAGCGCAGGTCGACGCGAACGAGGCGTACCGCCGCGCTCCAGACCTGCTCGTAGTGGTAGCGGTGATCCGTCTCCTTCCGCGCCTGGGCCGAGTTCGGCAGCACCGAAAGCGCCGAGAGCACGAAGAGCAAGAGGCCTGAGAAGAAGACGGAAACGTGGGCAAAACGCCGCATGAATCGACGCTACGCTCGTCCCCCGGTGGGGCCAACTTTTCTACCCTTCCGCAGACGCGTCCGGGGCCCGCGGGACCGCGTCGGGGGTCACCTTGAGCAAGGCGCTCATCGGAATGTGCATCACGTAGAGGGGGATGATCCCTACGGCGACGATGAAGATGGCCTGGATGCTGTAGAGCAGGAAGATATAGACGGCGCCCTGCTCCCCGATGAGATCGGCGGCGAAGTAGATCTTCAGGGCGACCGAAACCGAGAGCTGGAAGTTGCCGAAGAGGCCGGGCCCCGCAGGCAGAAGGATTCCGATGGCGAGGATGCCCATGACGGCGACCGCGTGGGCGAAGGTCATCGGCAGGCCGCAGGCGACGCCGAGCAGCCACATGCCGGCGGCGTTTGTCCCCCAGTAGATGAGGGTCTCGACGGTGAACCCGGCAAAGAGCTTCGGCTCACCCACGGAGCGCATACCGTCGGCGATGCCCCCGACCTTCGACGCGAGGACCTCCGCGAGGCGCTTCGAGACCAGGCCGACGCCCCACTTGGTGAGCCGCGTGGCCAGCTCGCGCTGCCAGAGGAAGAGACCGATGGCGATGAACGCGCTGATGAAGACCGCGAGGGCCAGGTAGCCGTAGAACGGGAGCGCCTTGGCGATCTTGTCGTCGGTGGGCAGCATGGGCAGGGCGAAGAGGGCCCAGGCAACGCAGAAGCTGGTCACGAGGCCGTCGGTGACGCGCTCGACGGCGACGGTGCCGACGCCCGCCGAGATGCTGATCCCGCTGCGCATCTTGGTGAGCGCGGGCCGAGCGACCTCGCCGAGGCGCAGGGGCAGCGCGAAGATGGCGAAGAAGCCGATCCAGTTGAGGGCGATGACGTCTTTGAAGGGCACGTGTTTGACCGGGGCGATCAAGAAGCGCCACCGGCTCGCCCGGAAGAAGTGGGTCACCGTGAGCACGAGGGGATAGGCGGCGACGAGGGCCCAATCGACGGCCGCGAAGGCCTCCCGGGAGGGGATCAGCGGCACGCCGCCGCGGGAAACGAGCCAAGCGAAGAGCGCCCCCAGGACGAGAGAAATCGCCAGTTTGGGCAGCACCTTGCGTGCGAAGCTCGGCTCGTTCGCGTCGTCCTGCTCTATCTGCGCTCCGGCCCGGGCCTCGTTTTCCATCGCCATCGTCTACTCCACCCGACCGTCGAGGATTCGCCGCGGGTTGTCTCGGAGAAGCTCTTCCGCTTCTTCATCCCCAATGAGTTTGCGCAGGCGCTCGATGGCCTGCGCGACTTTGTCGACGTCCGACGGGCGGTGACTGTCGGAGCACGCCGCGTAGTAGACGCCCTCGTCGACCATACGCTCGGCGGCCTTCTTCGGCTTTCTTCCGTACTTGCCCGTGAGAGCCATCAGGTCGAGGAGGGGCAAGACGCCGACGTCGAGGAGCGGGTCGATGTCGTCGCTGCTCTTGAAGAAGGCCCGGTAGCGCTCCGGATGGGCCAAGACGGGGCGCAGGCCCTTGACCATCATGCGAAAGAAGCGGTCGGTCACGCCCATGGGGATCGCGCGCTCGGGGAACTCGACGAGCGCCGCCGCCCCACCCGGGTACGGGACCGCCTCGTCCGCCTGGAAGAGGTTCCAGACGATGTCGTCGAAGTGGTGCTCCGCTCCGAGGCCTAGGGTCGGCATACCTTCGAGGTCGCTCGCGTGACTGGCAAATTCCGAAAACGCCTTCTCGATGCCCGCTTTGCGGTTTTCGAACATGGCGGTGCGGATGTGCGGCGTCGCCACGACGGTCTCGTAGCCGATGCTCCTGAGACCTCGGGCCAGGGCGATGCCCTCCTCGGCGGTCTTCACCCCATCGTCGATGGCGGGAAGGTAGTGGCAATGCAGGTCGACGAAGCCGCTCACGGGGATGCCTCCCCTTGTTCTCCGAGGTCGTCGATGAGCTCGAGGAGCTGGTCGCGGTCGTTGATGGAGGGGTCCTCCGTGACGTGATCGAGCAGCGCGCCGAGGACTCGACCGATGACCGGCCCCCCCGGAACCCCGAGGCGTTCCATCACGTCCTTGCCGTTGACGTGCAGGTCCCGGGTCGAGAGCGCGGCCCCCGCGGCGAGCACGGCCTCGATGCGCCCTTCGAGCTCGGCCAGGGCCTTCATCTCTTCGTCGACCGGGCGTCCTTTGCCGATGGCGTCGGCGCGACCGAGGGCGAGGAGCCGGCCGACGTGGTCTGCCCCGACGCGCCGCAGAAACCGCCGTACCGCAGCATCCGACCACGCCGGCGAGTAGCAGATCAGATGGTGCCTTATGAGGTGCACCACGTCGGTGCGCTCATCGTTCGAGAAGCGGTACTCACGCAGCCACCGGTCGGCCATCTTCGCACCGACACGCTCGTGGTTGTAGAAGGTCCAGTCGTTGGTCTTGTCCGAGTGGGCCCGGGTCTCGGGTTTGCCGATGTCGTGCAGCAGCGCGGCGATTCGGTCGATGGCATTGCCGTCGGACGCGTCGAGGGTCTCCATCGTATGGCCCCAGACGTCGTGGTTGTGCCACTGGTTCTGGTCGCAGCCGACCTGTTCGAGGAGAGTCGGGCAGGTGACGCCGAGGATGCCGGTGCGCCGCATCGCCTCGAAGGCCCGGGAGGGCCTCTTCGCTTTCATCGTCTTGAGCCATTCGTCGCGGACACGCTCTTTGCTGACCTTGGCGAAGGTATCGAGCTGCGCACCGATCGCCGCCTCGGTCGCCGGGTCGAGCTCGAACTCGAGGGTCGCGACGAAGCGCGCGGCTCGAAGCACCCGGAGACCATCTTCTCCGAAACGTTCGGCCGGCTCCCCGACCGCTCGAATCACCCGCCGGCCCAGGTCCGCGATGCCGCCGTAGGGGTCGACCATGTTCCCCTCGGTCGGGTCGAAGGCTACGGCATTGACAGTGAAGTCCCGGCGCGCGAGGTCCTCACCGATGTCGTCGACGAAGAACACCTCGTCCGGGCGTCGGCCATCGCTGTATGCCCCCTCCCCGCGCAGCGTCGTCAGCTCGTAGGCCCCGCCGGCGTAGAGCACGGTCACCGTGCCGTGTTCGATGCCCGTCGGGATGACCCGGCGGAAGACCCCTTTGACATCCTTGGGTAGCGCGCTCGTGGCGATGTCCCAGTCGGAGACCTCCTTACCGAGCAGCAGGTCCCGAAGGCAGCCGCCGACGACCCACGCGCGGAAGCCCGCGTCCCGAAGCTTCTGGACGATCTCGACCACCGGCTCGGGGATCTGGTCGCGCCTGAGCGTGCGAGACATGATGACGCCCTACTAGCCCCTCCGGCGCCTGCTGTCACGGGAACCGCCCCGAACTCATTCGGACTCGACGATCGTGACCTCTCCTTCGAGGGGGGCCAGGTCGTAGTCTTCGCTGGCCCGGAGGCGCTCGCGGATCTCGTCGGCGCGCCCGCGCATGGCCATCGCCTCGTGGGCGAGGACCGGATCCGTCGCCGCCTCGGGGTTGGACTCGAGGAAAGCGGCGTAGGATTCGGAGGTATTCGCCAGCTCGACCTCGTTGCCCAGGTCTTCGAAGATGCGCAGCGATCGGTCCCAGCTCTCCTTGGCCAGACGGTGGTCGTCGCCGCCCCACCCCGCAGCCGCCAGGATCTCGGCTTGGGTTCGGAGGGCCATGCCCAGGAAGGGCTTGCCTCGCGACTGCTCGAAGAGCGTGACCGACCGGGCGACGTACTCCCGGGCGACCTTGATGTCGTGCACCAGCATGTGGGCCTTGGCGAGGCCCCGGAGGATCTCCCCTTCGAGGATGCGGTCGCCGAGAGTGGTCGAGATGTCTTCAGCCTGCTTCAGGACGCGAATCGCCTCGGCCGGCTTGCCGAGGTGGTATTCGCTCTCGCCGAGGTTGGTGAGGATGACGGCCTGGCGCATGCGGTCGCCGACTTCGGATGCCACGAGCAGCGCTTCTCGATAGAGCGTCATCGCGCGCTCGTGATCGCCACTGTCCTGATGAATCGTGCCGAGGTTGTTGAGGGTCTGGGCGATGCCGGGTTTGTCCGCGATCTGCCGACGCACGAGGAGGGCCTCCTGGAACGCCACCTGAGCCTCCTGGAAGCGGCCGCTGTCCTGGTAGACCAGCCCGAGGTTGTTCTGGCTGAGGGCGATCGAACGCGCGGCCCCGAGCTTGCCGCGGACCTCGAGGGCCTGCTTCATGAAGCGCTCGGCGGCCTCGTAGTTGCCGCGCATCCAGTGGACCTTGCCCACGTCGTCGAGGGAAGACGCGACGCCGGCGACATCCCCCGCAGCCTCGAAGAGGGCATGCCCGGTGCCCAAGTGGCGCATGGCTTCTTCGAGTCGGCCGATGGCGCGGTAGACCCGGCCGATGCGGTTGTGTGCCGCACCGCCCTTGCCCTTCATGTCGAGGTGAAAAGCGATATCGAGCATGTCCCGGAAGGCCGAAAGGGCCTGATCGTTCTCGCCGGCGAACTGGAGGACGTCACCCCAGTGGTGCAACGCGGTGAGGCGCCGGGTGAGGTCCGTGTCTCCGAGCAGCTCGAGGCCGCGCTCGTAGTACTCCGCAGCCTTCGCGTTCGCGTAGCGGCTGCGCGCCGTGTCTCCGGCGAGCAGGTAGTAGTGGGCGGCGCGGCTCGGGGACCCGCCGTCTTCGTAGTGCTGGGCGAGCAGCTCGCACTGATCTTCGGCGCGGTCGGCGAGGCGAAACTCGAGCCACTCGGCGACGACCTGATGAAAGCGCTTCTGCTCTGTACGGTTCGTGAGGCGGTGGATCGTCTCGCGCTCGAGGTTGTGCTTGAACGCGAACTCGAAGTCTCCGGCGAGCGACGAGTCGGGGATCTGCAGGATGTAGTCGCGGTCGACGAGGCTCTCGAGGCTGTCGACGAGGTGGGCGGTCAGGCTCTCGTGGCCGCCCCAGAGCTCCGGCGTCTTCTCCTTCGTGCGGCGTAGGGCAACGAGGGCCCCAAACCAGAAGACGCTGCCCATCGTCGACGCCATCTCGAGAAGGCGCCGTTCGTCCGCGCCGAGGGAGCTGATGCGGGCGCTGATCGCGTCCTCGACCGAGAGAGGAAGCTGCGCATCTTCGAAGCGCTCGAGGTCGACCTTCCACGTGCCGTCGTCGTTGACCGTGAGGGTCTCGTTTTCGTGGAACGAACGAACGATCTGTTCGAGCAGGTACGGGCTGCCCCCGGCCATCTCGACCGACGCATCGACGAGCTCGTCCGGAGGTTCGCCGGTCGGCTCGAGGAGATTCATCATGAGCGTCGCCGCGTCATCGGCGGCGAGGGGCGAGAGTTCGAGGCGGCCATGCCTTTCACCGCCGATTTGCATCCAATCGGCCCGCTTCGCCAAGAGCTCCGGCCGGGCCACGTTGATCAGGAGAATCGGGGCGTTTGCCAGGCCCCCGATGAGATACTCGATGAGCTCGAGGGTGTCGGCGGGGGCCCAGTGCAGGTCCTCGAAGGTGAGGATCAACGGGTGCTTCTCGGCATCCAGTTCGAAGAAGCGCCGGAGGACCGTCCGGCTCACCAGGGCAAACTGCTCCGGGTCATCTTCGACCGCCTTGATGAAGGGCGAATCGGGATACGAAAGGCCGATGAACGCACCGAGGAAATGCTGGAACTCGGAGACTCGCTCGTCGCCGAGGGTTTCCGCTACGGCGGCGTGGAACGTTTCCCGGGTCTGCTCGACTGGGGCGCCTTCGACGATGCCGAAGCGCTCCTTGAGGATGCGCTGGACGACCCCCAAGGCCGGGCCGTTCTCACGGCAGACGCCGCGGTAGATGCGCACCCGGCGCTCCCGCCCCCGGACCTTGTCCAGGAAGCTGTGAAGAAGGCGGGTCTTCCCGATCCCCGGGCTGCCGATGACGGTGACCGCCTGGGGCTCCTTCTTCGACAGGGCCCGGCCGAGGGCCTCGTCGAGCTCGCGGAGCTCGGGGCCACGGCCGATGAGGGGCGCGCGTTTCGAGTTGGGGATGCCCGGGATTGGGTGCGGCCCGGTCTGGTTGGTGATGCTCATGATGGCCTCTCGGGGGGGCGCTGCTGCCGATGCGGAGATCGAGGCACCGCGGAACAACCCGAATTGCCCCCTATCCCACCCCTCCCTACACGTTCAAGCCCCCGTGTGAGGTTCCCCAAGATCACACAATTACCCCCAATTCACCAGGAGCCGGCGCTCGGCTGACCCCGTATCACCGACG
>JAFDCW010000786.1 GCA_019312705.1 Deltaproteobacteria bacterium | reverse complement strand
CCCCGGAGCACACCCCGGACGCAAGCGGCATCCGGGCCCTCGGCGCGCTCTCGAGCTTTGCCGCTGACGGCCATGTCGGGGCGGCGGCCGCGATCGAGCTCGGCACGACCCTCGGAGAAGGCGGCATGGGCATCGTGCGCGCAGGAACTCAGGTCGCCCTCGGTCGTTCGGTCGCGGTCAAGACACTCAAGGCCGGTGTCGATGGCGATTGGGCGACTCTGAAGATGCTGCGGGAGGCGTGGATCACCGGCTCCCTCGAGCACCCGAACATCGTGCCCATCTATGACGTCGGCGTAGATGGTGATGGCCGGCCGCTCATCATCCTGAAGAAGATCGAAGGCAAAGAGTGGTCCGAACTGATGGGCGACGCGGCGGCGGTGAGCGAAACCTTCGGCGCCCACGATCTACTCGAATGGAACCTCGGAGTCCTGCAGCAGGTCTGCAACGCCGTCCGCTTCGCCCATAGTCGCAGCATCCTCCACCGGGACCTGAAACCCGAGAACGTGATGGTCGGCGAGTTCGGCGAGGTGTACTTGGTCGACTGGGGCATCGCCGTCAGCACGGAGGACGACGGGTCGGGACGCCTGCCCCTCGCCGCCCGGGCGACCGAGATGGCCGGCACCCCCTACTACATGGCCCCGGAGATGCTCGGCGGCGGCGCATCCCAACTCTCCGAGCGCACCGACGTCTACCTGCTCGGCGCCATCCTCTACGAGATCGTGTGCGGGCGGCCTCCACATCAGGGCATGAACCTCATGGCGGTGATCGCCGCGGCGGCGACGTCCTCCCCCGACGTCCCCGACACGGTCCCCGACGAGCTCCAGCAAATCATCGTCAAGGCCATGGCACGGGAGTCCGCCGAACGTTTCGCCACCGCCGAGGCCTTTCGCTCGGCCCTCGTCGAGTTCCTCGAACACCGCGGCTCGGAGCGCCTCGCCGACGAGGCCCACCACCGCCTCGGCCATCTTCTCGGCTACATCGCCGCCGAGGACACGGGCGACATCGGGGCTCGCGACCGCATCTACCCACTCTTTCACGAGTGCCGCTTCGGGTTCCAGAGTGCCCTCGACGCGTGGAGCGACAACCCCGATGCGCGCGTCGGGCTCCAGCGTGCCATCGAAGCCATGGTCTCCTACGAGCTCGCCGAGGGCGATCCCCGGGCGGCGGCGACCCTCACCGCCATGCTCGCCGAGGTGCCCGAGGACCTGGCCTCGCGCATAGCCGCCGCCCAGACCGAAAAGGACGACCGCGAACGACGCCTCGCGACTTTCGCGGCAATCGGCCTCGCCGAAGACCGGAATGTCGGCCGCCGCACGCGAGCATTCTTGGCGGCCGTCGTCGGCCTCATGTGGACCGTCGCCCCGGTACTCACGTGGTTCCAACCTGAGCGCGCCAAATCGTGGCCGCTCACCGCCGCCTGGAACCTAACGATGTTCGCGTTCATGGTCATCGCCGCCGTTTGGGGCCGCGAATCGATGACCAAGACCGCGTTCAACCGCCGAGTGGGCGCGACCGCTCTGCTCGCCATCGGGGCGGGGCTCCCGCTGCACCTCGGCAACTGGCTGATGGGCAACACCGCCATCCAGAGCCAGGTCATGGCCATCGCAATCTGGGCAACTGTCGCAACCTACTCGACCTTCGCCATCGACCGACGTCTGGCTTTCAGCGCGGTCGTGACAACGGCCGGGTTCCTCGCCGCCTGCGTGCGACCCGACTTGCGATGGCTCTTCGTCAGCGCGCTCTCGTTCGTGATCCTCGCAAGCGTCATCTGGATCTGGTTTCGCCTCGAAGACGTAGACGGGGTGCGTGAGCGCCTCGACGGCCGCATCACGCGCCTCACCAAGCGACCACCCTCGCCCCCGCCAAGTTGACGACCTACATCAAGTCGCGGACCGCCGAGGCGAAGATGTCGGCCAACTCGACGTAGAGGGCGTCCCCCTCGGCGGCCGACCCCTCGGCCGGGGCCCCGAAATAGGCCCGGGGCCCGCCGGCCTCGAGGAAGGTCTTCTTGCCCTCCCGGATGGCGGTCGAGAGGCTCTTGGCGTTTTCCGGGAGGGTGAGGGCGACGTCCTCTTTGACGCCGAAGGGTCGAGCCGCGAGGACCAGGCTCGTCTCGTAGGACCCGGCGTGGCAGGCGCCGCTCCGGAACTCGTCGCCGAGGCGTAGGGCGTGGGGCTTCTGGGTCACGTCGGGGAACGCCGCGAGAACCCCCGCCGCCCGGGCCTCGTCAACGGCGCCGCGGAGAGCGGTGATATTGCCCGGTTCGAGGTGCGCGTTGCACACCACGACACCGCGAAAGCACGACCGTACGGCGGCCAAGATGACGTCTCGGACGAAGGCCTGGGAGGTCTCGATGGGCAGCGACAGGGTACCGGCGAAGTCCCCGGCGTAGTCGGTGACGGAGTACGCGACCGGCGGAAGGACCACGGCATGCACGCCCTCCGCTTCGAGCAGCCGGACCGCCCGCTCGGCCGCGGTGTCGGCGATGATCACGTCGGTGTCGAGGGGCAAGTGCGGGCCATGGGCCTCGGTAGCTCCGGTGGGCAAGAGAGCCCAGCAGCCCGTCGTGACGAGCGCCTGGGCCTCCTCGTAGGTCATCTCGGCGAGGCGAATCTTCTCGCGGCGTGGATCGTTCATTGGAGCTCCCGGCGAACGATTTTGCCGCGGTCGTTTCTCGGCAGGGCCTCGAGGAAGGCGACCGCCCGGGGGAACTTGTATTTGGCGAGGGTCGTCTTGACGTGATTCTGCAGTTCGGCGCCGAGGTCGTCGCCGGCCTGGTGGCCATCCCGGACGACGACGAAGGCCTTGGGGATGGTCAACCCCTCGCCGTCGTCGACGCCGACCACAGCGCAC
>JAFDCW010000124.1 GCA_019312705.1 Deltaproteobacteria bacterium | reverse complement strand
GCCCACGCAAGAAGGGCGTCGATCGGCATCGCATCGTCTGGTCCAACGTCAACGTTGGGGAAGCCCTCCCGGGGGTCGCGACGCCGATCACCTGGTCGGTGCTCTCCAACTTCAGTGAGCTGGGTTTCCGCCGCGCCTTCGGGGCCGTCGGGTGCCACGTGCCCCGGGACGCCGAGCTCTTCGGAAACTTCCGCGGGCGCATCTACTTGAACCTCAGCGAGTTCACCTCGATCGCCAGCCAGGTCCCGGGCCTCGCCCCGCGTACTCTCCTGAGCCTCGCCGGCGGAGGGGAACTCGCGCGCCTCGAGTCAGACCTCGACGACCGCAGTTCGTTTGGCTTCTTCTTGCGGCTCCCCCGGACCATCAACCGCTTCGCCAAGGAGAACTTCCGCCTTGGCGCCCGGGTCACGGCCTTCGAAGAAGACTTCGAGCGGCAGCGGGCCGACTACCGCGCCGTCGACCTGCGCATCCTCTCGCCAGCCGCCCTCGGCAAGACCCTCGGTGACGTCGAGCAGCTCCTCGACTACGCGGGCGCTGTGATGCTCAACTGCTACGGCAACCTGCTCCTGTCGTTGGTCGCTCTGCGTTCCGTGTTGCGGGTGCTTCACCGTCGCCACGCAGAGCGCCTGGAACGGGCCCTGTTGACGGGCCTCGCGGACGTCGACAGTGCAATCCCCGGCCTCGCCCTCTGGCACATCGCGGAGATGGCCCGGTCCGAGACCGAGGTGCGGGAGCTGATCCTCAGCACTCCCCCCGACGACCTCGAGGTCGCATCGCTGCCGGAAGGCCCGACGCGGCGGGCCCTCGACAACTTCATCGAGGCCCATGGGTTCCGCGGCGCCCGGGAAGCCGAAATCGCGATGCCGCGGTGGAATGAGGACCCGACCCTGCTCTTCGCGACGCTTCGGGCACACCTCGCTGGCGAACGGGGCGACCTGCCCGTGGATCGGGAGCGCCGCCAGCGACAGGTCCGCGATGCCGCGGCCCGCGAACTCGAACGGCTGCTGCCGGCCCCGGCCAGCACGGCGGTGCGGCATTTGCTCTCCTTGGTCCAGCGGTTCATGCGGCTTCGGGAGCGGCTCCGGGCCGACGTCACGGAGGTCCTCGGCATGTTCCGGGGGGTCGCCCTCGACGCATCGCGCCGCCTCGAAGCCCGGGAGCCGGCCATCGGTGCAGACGCCGCCTTCTTCCTGACCCTCGAAGAGCTGCACGCCGTCCTCGCCGGCGACCAACGTTCCCTCGCGAGCCTCGTACGTCGGCGTCGTCGCCAGTACGAGCGCGACCGGGCGCTGCCGAATCCCCCCGATACCTTTGTTGGCTATCCGCCAGAGGTGCCGATGCCGCTGCCCTCCGGCGACGCTCTCACGGGGCTCGCGGCGAGCTCCGGCCGCGTGACTGGGCGCGCCCGGGTCCTCGCCTCTCCGGCCGACGCCGGTACCCTCGCCCGCGGCGAGATCCTCGTCGCGCCTTACGCTGACGTCGGCTGGTCGCCGCTCTTCACCGTCGCCGCAGCGGTGGTGACGGACCTCGGCGGTCCCCTCAGCCACGCCTCGATCGTCGCCCGAGAGTTTGGCGTGCCATCGGTGGTCAACCTCAAGGTCGGCACCCAGGTCATCAAGACCGGGGACCTCCTCGAGGTGGACGGGGACGCGGGAACCGTGCGCATCTTGGAGCGAGCCTCGGATGACTGAGGTGAAGATCGTCCACCGGGACGATGCGCTCCTCGTCCTCTACAAACCCAGCGGCCTGCCGACGACCTCTCCGGCGGGCGGGGGCGAGGCACTCACCGATGTCGCCAAGGAGCTCGACCCCGGCGCCGAGGCCCTGCATGCGACCTCCCGCCTCGACGCGGAGGTTACGGGGTTGGTCACCTTCGCTCGGACCCGGGCAGCGAACCACGCCCTCCTCGAGGCGCGGCGAGGCGGGCGCTACCTCCGGCGCTACGTCGCCCTCGCCCTGGCTGCCCCCGAGCCGCTCGCCGGGGCTTGGCGTTATCCCATCGCGATGGACCCCCAGGACCCGCGCAAGCGCCGCGCCGTGCCGGGCCCCGCGACGGGAGTGAAAGGCGTGAAGGCAGTGAAGGGCGCCAAGGATGCGGAGACCCGGTATCGAGCCGTCGGCACCGCGACGCGCGGCCAGCTTCTCTCACTCTGGCCCCAGACGGGCCGCACCCACCAGCTCCGGGTTCACGCCGCCGAGGCCGGGATCCCGCTCTTCGGCGACGTTCACTACGGGGGCGCCCGACGCATCACAAAGGCAGACGGGCGGGTCGTGACCGCCCGCCGGGTGATGCTGCACTGCGCCGAGCTCACCCTGCCGAATCTCGCGCACCCCGCGGGTAACGGTGAACCACTGAGCATCGTCGCGCCCATCCCGGCCGACCTGGCCAGGGTTTACGGGGCCCTCGGTGGGGCCGCCGGAGACATCGAAGGGCTCAGGGGGCTTTGGGCTCCGAGCTGACCATGGTGAGCTCGCGGGAGAGTGCCCGGACGACCGCGTCTTCGACGTCCAGTTGGCCGTGGGCGCCGCGTTCGATGTTGCGCTGGTAGACGAAGACCCGGGAGACCCGGGGCGGTGCGCCTTCGGTCGACATGTCGAGGAGGGCTTCGATGCGCGGGTCGATGCCGTCGGCGACGACCTCGGCACCGGGGGCTCCGACGACCACTACCAGGGCTCCGTCGAGGAGCTCTCGCTCGGCCTCGGTCAGGCGTCCGACAGCCCGCTGGACCTCTCGTTCGAAGCGCTCCGGCGCGAGCGTCCAGGGCGGCGCCGGGGAGTTCATGTCGAGCTCGCGGCACCGCAGGAACGCGACGGTCGCGCCGTGGCGATCACCGCGCGCCTCGAGAACGACGCCGAGGTAATACTGAACCTCGGGGTTCGTCGGGTTGGCCTCGGCGGCGGCGAGGATTGGCGGGGCGCCCCCCTCGATGTCGCCGACCTCGAGCTTGGCCCGCCCCACGAGGAGGCCGAGGTCTGGGTGCTCGAAGGGGCCGTCGGGCAGACGTCGGGCGGCGCGCTTGGCGGCGTCGAGGTCTTCCATGGCGAGCAGCACGTCGATTTTGAGCAGGAGGGCGTCGGTGAACTCGTCCTCCTCCTCCATGAAGTCGAGGGCCTCGTCGATGAACTTCAGAGCTTCGCCGTGGTCGCCGAGGGGGTGCATGAGCACCTCGGCGGCGTTGAGCATCGCTTCGACGAAGGTGTCGTCGAGGGCGACGGCCTGCTTGTAGTGCTCGAGGGCGTCTTCGGCGTTGCCCTCGGCGGCGTGGATGAAGCCCATCAGATTGTGGACCTCGGGGGATTCCTGATCGAGCTCGAGGCCCTTCTCGGCCGAGACCAGCGCTCCGGCGAAATCGCCACGGGATACCAGGTCCCAACCTCGATCGAGGTGGGCGGTGAACTGGTTCATCGGACCGGGTGCGCTTTGGGCCATCAGGACGCGGGAAGTTACGGGGAAAGGTACCGGAGTCAAGCGGTCCCGGGACTGCTAAACTCCGCCGCGTGCTAGTAAAAAGGGCGCTCCTCGGTGCGGTTGCCGCGCTCTTCGGGAGCGGCTGCCTGGCGTTTACCCCGGCGCCGCCGGGGGCGTGGAGCCATGGCCAGACGGCGAACGGCGTCATCGTCCGGGGGGACCGCCTCGCGGACCGGGGCCCGGGTTTCGTCCGGGCCCGCCCCGGGGAGTCGACCCGCTTCGCCACCCCGACCATGCACGACGCCCTCACTCGGGCTGCGGCGTCGGTCGCGGCTACCTATTCGGGCAGCGCGCCGATTCGCGTCGGAGACCTCAGCTCCCCCGGCGGCGGTCGTCACTCACGTCACGGCAGCCATCGGTCGGGCCGAGACGTCGACGTCATCTTCTACGTCACCGACCCGACCGGTCGCTCGGTTCGCGGGCGCGGCTGGCTCAGCTTCGACCGCTTCGGGGTGGCCCGGGAGACCGACGCCCCGGAGGGCGTCGCTCCGAGCGACGAACTCTTCTTCTTCGACGACGCCCGGAACTGGCACTTCGTGCGCACCCTGCTCCTCGACGACGAGGCCCGGGTGCAGTGGATCTTCTGCTCGCGCGGGGTGAAGGCGCGGCTGCTCGAGTACGCGATGGCCCACGAGACCGACAGCGCGGCCATTTACCGGGCTGCGTGGGTCTTGCACCAGCCATCGAGGGGCCACCCCCACCACGACCACTTCCACGTACGCGTCGGGTGCACGCCTGACGAGCGTGCCGCGGGGTGTTGGCAGCGAGCTCCGATATGGCCTTGGATTCGCGGCGAAGAGGGTGAGAAGGCGTCTCTTGCTGAAGTGATGGTGACGACCCGTGCGACGGGCGCCCCGCCCCCCGGGGCGACGGCCTGGGGCCTCGACGACGAGGCCCTGGTCGAAGCCCTGCTCGGTGAGATTCCGAACGAGAATACCGACGGCGCGAGGCGCGTTGACTCGCCGGAGGAACGATGAGTGAGCAGGCACCACGGCCGGTCGGGCCTTCGCTCCGAACCGCCGTTTGGATCATGTTGGTGATCGGCGCGGCGATGATGAGCGCGGCCCTGGCCACCTGCGTCGTACGCCTGAGCGCCGAGACCGAGGAGTCGCCAGAGCCCCAGACGGTGACCGTCGTCCGGCCCACCGCCGACGTCGTCGTCGCGATGCGCGACCTCGCTCGCCTCGAGTCGGCGGTGTTTCACATGGAGCGAATCGTCGACCTCAAAGACCAACAGTCGCGCATGTTTGGCCTGGTGGACGCGGAAGACGCGATTCTCCTGGTCGCCGCGGGGGAGGTAACCGCGGGCATCGATCTGACCGCCATGACCGACGGCGACGTCGTCGTCGACCCCGAGTCCATGACGGCGACCCTGACCCTACCGCCGCCCCAGGTGCTAAGCACCGCCCTCGACAACGAGCGCACGTATGTGCACAGCCGCGACACCGACACCCTGGCTGTCCGCAGCCTCTCCCTCGAGAGCCGCGCCCGCCAGGAAGCCGAACGCACCCTCGAGCTCTCCGCCATCGAGGCCGGCCTCCTCGACACCGCCCGGCGCAACGCCGAGTCCGCCCTCACCACCCTGGTTCGAGCCCTCGGCTACCAGGTCGTCGACATCCGCTGGCAGGACGCCCAGGAGATATGAGGAGCCATGAGAAGAGCCAGAGAACGGTCCGCGCTTTCCTGACTCCTCGAGCTTTCGCAGATCAAGAACCGAGGGTCGCCTCGGCGACGTCCAGAATCGCCGCGTGATCGTCCCGATGCTTGGACAGCGCGCTCAAGCTCGCTCGCAAGAGCCCTGAGTCCAGCCGCCCCGCGTTCAGGAGCAAGAGCGCTCGAGTCCAGTCCACGGTCTCGGCGACGCTCGGCGTCTTCTGGAGGTCGAGCTTGCGCGTCGCTTGGGCGATTGCGACCACCTCCTGGAGCAGCGCCTCTCCGGCTTCGGGGACGTGGTGCGCGACGATCGCGCGTTCACGCTCGTCGTCCGGGTAGTCGAGGAATAGGTGCAGGCACCGCCGGCGCAAGGCTTCGGTCATCTCGCGGGTGGCGTTGCTGGTGAGCACCACGTAGGGCATCGACGTTGCGCGCTTGGTGCCGAGCTCGGGGATGGTCACCTGAAAATCGCTGAGGACCTCGAGGAGCAATGCTTCGAACTCGGGGTCGCTGCGGTCGACCTCGTCGATGAGGAGGACCACCGGCTTCGGGGAGAGCACGGCGGCCAGGAGCGGCCGGGGAATCAGGAAGTGCTCGTGGAAGAATGCGTTCTCCTCGACGGCGATCCGGTCGACGGCCTCGCGCAAAGTGCCCGCTCCGGCGACGACCCCGTCCAAGGAGTCGCGGACGAGCTGGGTGTAAAGCATCTGCTTGCCGTACTCCCATTCGTAAATCGCGCGGGTTTCGTCGAGCCCCTCGTAGCACTGGAGACGGATCAGCTCTCGGCCGCTGGCCCGGGCGACGGCCTTCGCGAGCTCGGTCTTACCGACCCCTGCGGGGCCTTCGATGAGCAACGGTTTGCCGAGGGCCCCGGCGAGGAATGCCACCGCGGCGGTGTCGTCATCCGCCATGTACCCGGCGCCATCGAGGCTTGCTCGGGCTCCGTCGACCGATGCAAATGGAGGAGCAGGGGTGGGGGCGGTCACGCGTCGATCCCTAGCACGGGACGGCGCTCACGGCCCGGCTCGGCGATCAGTGGGCCAGGGCCATCGACTCTTTGACGATGCGCAGGGCGAGCTGACCCATGTTGTGCGCTCCGGTCTTTTGGAGGATTGAGGCGACCCGGGAATCCCAAGCCGCCGGCTCGAGTTTGACCGCGGCGATGGCTTCGTCGGGGGAGCGCCCTTCGACCATCAGGCCAAGGATTCGTGTCTCCTCGTCGGACAGACCTGCCCGCTTGGCTTCTCTGCGCACCGCGTCGACGCGGGCTTCGTAGAGGCCGCGGTTTTCCTCGCGGGGGGGGACTGACGGCATCGAGGGCGCTTGGGACGTCGGCGGCGGCAGGTTCGAGATGGGGCGGTTGATGCCCAGGGTCTCGACCAGGAAAGCCGATAGGGCGCCCCCGGGCGGCGGTTTCGTGGTGAGGAGGGTGGACCCATCGGCGGCATAATCACCGAGGAGGGACGGGTCGTGGAGGCTACTGAGGACCATCGCGCAGAGCTTCGGCTGGGGCTGGCGCATGCGGTCGATGAGGTCGAGGCCCGAGCCGTCGGGGAGTCGCAGCTCGGTGATTATGCCGCTCCAGCGGTCACGCTCGTCGATGAGGATCTTCGCTTCGGCCACCGTACTCGCTACGATCGTCGGCGCGTGGCGGCCCAGCTTGAGTGTCAGCTGCCGCGCAAGTGTTGGATCAGGCTCGACGATCAGATACGGCGGGCGCTGTGCACGGTCGACCACGTTCTTCCTCCCTTAGCCGGAGTGTACCCGCACCTCTCGACCCATGCTTGTGAGGTTTTCCCTCCCCAATCACGGGTATTCGCGAATGGTCGCCGAGAGGTCTGCCCGGGTGAGACCAAAGCCGCCCACCGGAGTAGGGTCCTGGTTTGCGTCGATCAGCGCCACTTCGAAGGTCGTACCGGCGGGGAAGGGGTCGCCGAGGCCGTGGCGCGAGGGCGGGGCGGTGTCGGCGGGGAGCGCGCCGCGGACCAGGCCGAGCAAACGCCCCTCATGGCGGGCGACGGCGTAGAAGACGAGGCCGTTTGGGGCCTCCCCCTCGAGATTCATAGTCAGCGACGGAACGGAGTAGCCGAGGGAGAGGGCAGGGGCTGCGCCGATGCGGATCGGCCCGTCAGTTTCGAGGCGGGCCGCGAGGAAGCGCGTGAGCTGACTGCCATAATCTGCCCGAGCGCTCGATTCGAAGGCGCCGCGCTCGACGGCGATGGCCTCGGCGTAGCGACCTACTCGGTAGAGCAGGGTCGCTTGGGTGTCGGTGACCGCAGCGAGACCTTCGGGCTCGTCGGCCGGGTAATGAGCCACCGCGCGTTCGGCGGCATCGAGGGCCGCGTTGAGGTCGACCGGGCCGGCGTCCGGATCAATCGCGATCGTCCAAGCGGCGTCGTTCAGGAGGATCGGCGTCGCCGGCGCGCCCATCGGTGCCGTACGGAAGATGCGCCGGCTCAGGCTGTAGTCTCCATCGGCGGCGCGGCTATAGCGCCCAAGAGAGACCGCGAGGCCCGCGACGACGACCATCGCGAGGGCCACGGCCAGGCCGTCGACGACCCGCTCCGGCGTGCGACGTCGAGCGAAGGGCGGCCAGCCCGCGGTCAGGACCACGGTGACCACGGCCCCTGCGAGGAAGCCCCCACCGTGGCCATAGTGGTCGATGCCCACGTCGGTGAAGGCGATCCAAAGCCCGATATTGAGCAGCAGCAGAAGGACCCATTGGCGCCACGCCTTGCGCATCGGCGTCGGCAACTCCGCGCGAAAACGAAAGAGGATGTACCCGATGGCGGCAAAGAGGCCGACGACTCCGGTCGATGCGCCGAGGGAGGGCACGCCCTGGTTGGCGTATGACGAGGTGACCGCCCCGGCAATGGCCGAAACCACGTAGATCACGAAAAAGCGGCCCGGGCCCAGGAGCATTTCCATTGCGCGCCCGAGCAGCAAAAGGCCGATGCTGTTCATCAGGATGTGCAGGAAGGCGAGGGGGGCGCCCTGGGCGTGCATCCAGTTGGCGGTGATCAGCCGGTCCCACTGACCGTCGAAGACGAGGGGCGCATAGTTGGCCCCGAGTTCGATGGACCGGACCAGGGGCGACTCCGCCGCCGTCATCAGCTGCACGCCGTACATCGCAAAGACGGTGAGCAGCAGCGCTCGCGTCACCCACGGGGATGGCAGTGGGGGGGGCGCTGCTTGGTGCGCGTCCTGACGATGCTCGAAATCCACTTCGGCGACAATCTCTCGGTTGCGCACCGTACGCGACCATGATGGTGATGGCACGGGCTTTTCCAGGCGCCGTGCAGTACCGAGGTGGTCAGGAAGTCGCCCGCGGCGACAGGATCGCCCCCGCGAGGAACCCGCTCGCGAAGGAACTCAGTGTTCGATGGTGCAGCGCGTCGCGAGCTCGTGCACGTCGCAGTCGCGGGGCACCGGCAGGGAGCGCACCTCTTCTGAGGCGAGGGAGACCTCTTCTTGGATCTCCGCGGTCGCGCCCCAGAGGACCAGGAGAGGGATCGGAGTCAGCTCGGCGATGATCGTCGCCAGGGTGGCCACGTCGATGGCGGCGGTGCGACAGTCCAGGAC
>JAFDCW010000785.1 GCA_019312705.1 Deltaproteobacteria bacterium | reverse complement strand
GAGAGCGAATCACGGTCGACGCGATGGGTGGTCCACTCGTCCATCGGCGCAGCGCCGAGACTTTCGTAAAAGCGGATCGCGCTTTCGTTCCAGTCGAGGACCGACCACTCGAGGCGACCGTACTCCCGACGGACCGCCTCGGCGGCGAGGTGGGAGAGGAGCTCCTTACCGATGCCCCGGCCCCGACTCTCGGGCACGACAAACAAGTCTTCGAGCCACATGCCAGGGCGGCCTCGCCAGGTGCTGTAGGTCTGAAAGTAGAGCGCGAATCCGACCGCGTCGCCGCCGTCCATCGCCAGGACGCACTCGAAGGGCGGCCTATCGGCCCCGAGCTGCGCCCGGAGGGTCTCGGCGTCGACCTCGACCGCGTCGGGCTCCTTCTCGTAGAGAGCGAGGGCCTGGATCAGCGCCAGGATGCGCGGTGCGTCGGAGGGATCGGCGGGGCGGAGTTGCACGGTAGACACTGGGCAAGAGTTGCACGAGCCCCTCGATTCCGCACTGGCCGGACGCTCAATTGCTCAAGGATCCCCACGACTCAGGGGCGGCACGCATGCTGCGTTGAAAGACGACTATGAACGCCTACCATCGCCCCCTCGACCTGAACGACGACCTCGAAGACGACGCCACCATCGTCTCGCCGAGCCCGTTCTTCTTCGAAGACGTGCTCACGAAGCCGATGGCAATGTCACTGCCGTCGGCCGAAGCGGGGGCGGCTCCCGCGGTCGGCCGCCCTGCCCAGGTGGCCCAGGTGGCCCAGGTGGCCCAGGTGGCGCCGGTGAAGCCCACGTACACCGAGCCCCTCCGGGGATACCCCCCCGGAGCGGCCTACGTACCGCGGCGCCTCGACCAATCGGTCGTCCCCGGCTCCATCGTCACCGTCCCGGCGGCCCTACCCGTGACTCGCGCGGTGGCTATGGCCCACGCTCGGGCGGCCCACCATAGCGCCCCGGCCGCGGCCGTCGGCACCGGGCACCTCGTCAATCGTACGGTTCCCATGGCCGTCGCGGCGGGCCTTCGACAAATGCAGGCGAGCCCCGTGGCGTCGCCCTACCTCGGCGCTGCCGCCACTCGCCACCCAGACGGCTACGCAGACTCCGGCGTGCGGCGGTCACCGTCGGCCGCGCTGCCGGCGGCTCCGGCCGCAGCCCTTCCTGCCGCCCAGGCCCCCGCCCCCGGCGCCGCACCCTACCCGGCCCATGCGGCCGCCCCCGCCGTCCCCGCCGTCCCCGCCGCGACCGGCGCAACCCAGGAGTCGGGCCTGCGCTTCGGTCGGGCCCTCATCGGCACCGCCGCCGCCGCCATTGCCGGGGCGCTGCTCTGGGGCGGCATCGGCTTCATCACTGGAGGCTGGGAGTTCAAGTATGCCGCCGTGGCCATCGGCGTGCTGACGGGCCTCGCCGCGGCGCGCTCCGCCGGCGGTCACAGCAAAGCGGTCGGCATGCTCGGCGCGGTCTTCGGCCTCGGCAGCATCCTGACGGGCAAGGTGCTCTTCGAGCTCCTGGTTCAACCCCACATGACCTTGGGCCAGCACATCGCCTATCACGCGACCTTCATCGACCTGATCTTCTACGCCGCGACCGTGGTGACCGGGTTCAGCATCGGCGCCGGAGCGGCGAACCCCCGCCTGCTCGTCGCCCGGGCCCGTCGCCTCGCCTCCCGCTTCGTGCCCGCGATCGGCTAAACAGCATCGCCTTGAGCGCGATACCCGGCGCGAGGTGGCCTCGCTTTCTGCGACGCTGTTTACAAGCCGTAGCGCATGGACGCGACGACGAGTTTGCGGCTGCCGTCGAAGTCGAACGCGGCGTCCGCGTACTCGGGGGGGCCGAAGCGGGCCGGCGCGTCGTTCGATACGCCCCAACCTTCGATGGGTAGCCCGACGATGTTGGTATCGAGAGTGCGGTTGCCGTTCTCGTCGTGGCCGAAGGTCACGGCGTAGCGCCCGGCGGGCACGTCCCGAAAGGTGCAGGTGGCCGTGCGGTGGTCGCGACCGAGGCGTCCCACCACCTTCTGGAGCGATCGGTCCGGGTCCCCGGGGAATCCGGTCGCTGTACCGTAAAGCAGGCAGCCGATGTGTCCGCGGTCGTTCCGGAGGCCGATGATGTGCACGCGGATGGTCCCGCCGGTCGTGACGGCCGCAGCCTCTTGGGCCCGGACACCTGGAACCAACGCCGCGAAAGCCACGAGCGCACAGGCCAAGACCCCTCCCGTGAGAGCGACCTGGATACGACGCAGCAGAACGTTCTTTCCCCGAGCCATCGGCATGAGCTTAGCGCAGAAAGACTCCAATCATAAGTCGGCAATCTAGCTCCACGTCGCCTGCGCCGCCGCTGCGCCTTCTTGCCGACTGGTCACGACGCCAGGACGCCAAGAAAACGCCGGAGATTCACTGCTCGAGGATGCGGGCCGTGCGAATGTAGTCGAGGTTCGGGAAACCCGCGCGTAGGTAGCGGTTGCCCTGGGCCGCCGTCTGGCCCTGGGTCGGGCCCTGGCCCTGGGGCGCGCTCTCCCCGTAGCCCGAGTGAATGGTGTTCATGACCGTCATGTCGCGGACCCGGCCGAAGGGGGCAAAACCCATCCCGTCGAGGCGCGAGTTGTCGATGAGGCTGATGAAGAATTGATTGGAGCGGCTGTTCGGGGAGCCGCTCTGGGCGAAGCTCACCATGCCTGGGGTATTGGACTGGGTCCGCGGGTCATCGATGAGGTTGCGCCGGCTCCAGACCCGGTTGACCTCCGGGGACCCGTGCATGCCGACCTGCGCCATGAAGCGGGGAATGACCCGGAAGAAAGCAGTGTCGGTGAGGTAGCCCAGGCGGACCATCGAATAAATCCGGTCGGCCCCGAGGGGAGCCCAGGCCCGGGT
>JAFDCW010000784.1 GCA_019312705.1 Deltaproteobacteria bacterium | reverse complement strand
GACGCCCGCTTCATCGTCGCCGGCATGGACCTCGACTACGTGAAGAAGGCGCGGGGCCTCATCACCGGCGTATGCGACTGCCCGGTCATCGACTCGTCCGAGAAGAGAGAGTTTCTGGTCCCCGTCGAACTCCTCGACCCCGCCGGCGAAGTCGTCGTCCGCGGCAGGCTCAGGACGCTGGTCGGGCCCAAGAAGCGACGCTGAACGAGGGGCTGGGGTCGTCATCGAGACCATGCTCGGAACCATGAACGTCGACGCAACCGCCAGTTTCAGCCACGCGCTCCTGCATCGGGCAGATGGTGACCGCTTGGCGATCGTCGACGGCGAGCGGGCGGTCACCTACTTCGCGCTTCGGGCCGGCGTTGCCCGGCTGGGGGGCGCCCTCGCCGCCGAGGGCATCGCCGACCGTGATCGGGTTGTCATCTTCGGTGAGCCGTCCGCCTTCACCATCTCGGCGTACCTCGCGGCGATCGAAGCCGGGGGAATCGCGGTACCCCTCGGCACGTCATCAACCGACGCGGAGCTCGACGCCCAGATCGAAGCCGTCGCCCCCCGCTTCGCGTTTCTCCATGAAGACGTAGCGGCGCGCTTTGCGTCCCTCGGTTGGTCGACCGGCGTCGAGCACATCATCGTCGGCCCCGAGCCCCTTCGCGCCTCGCATGCATCCGGTGTGTTCGAGCGAGCGCCCGATGACGAGGACCTCATCGGCATCGCGCGCATCTCGTTTGCGTCCAGCAACCCGGCCAACGTGGGTGACGTGCGTGTCGTACACGTCGGCCACGACAATCTGCGAGCCAACACCGAAGCCGTCGTGGACGCGCTGTCCTTGCGACCCGGGGATCGGACGGTCCTCGTCCTGCCCCTGAGCGATGCCTTCGGCGCGAGCGTCCTGCACTCTCACCTTTGGGCCAGCGGCACCGTGCACATCGGACCGACGCCGGCCCTTCCCGAGAAAATCGTGCACGCCCTCGAAGAGAGTCGCGCCACCGGATTCCACGGCGACGGCGACACCTATGCGTCGCTCCTAGAAGAGGGCGACTTCGCCCAGCGCGCCTTACCCCACTTGAGGTACGTGGCCCAGGCCCGGGGGAAGCTCCCCGAGGCTCTCGTCGACGCGCTCGTCGGAAGCGCCGTGCCCGAGGTCTACCTGATGTACGGCCAGGCCGAAGCGACCTGGCTGCTCAGCGTCGTCGCCGTGCATGCCGACCCGGACAAGCGGGCATCGGTTGGTCGCGGCCTGCCGGGGACCACGCTCACGGTGCTCTCCCCGGACGGCACCGCCGCGGCTCCCGGCGAAACCGGAGATGTGGTCGCGACCGGCCCCGGAGTGACGCGCGGTTACCTCGATGATCTGGAGGCGAGCGCCGAGCGTTTCCGCGACGGGTCCCTCTACACCGGGGACGTCGGCACCATCGACGAGGAGGGCTTCGTCTTCCTCGCCGATTCCTTGGTCGATTCCTCGTCCGAGCCGCCGCGAGAATGAGCCACGGTGGAGGTCCGGATCCCCGCCGTCGCGCCGGATCCCGCCGCCATTAGGCCAAGTCTTCGCCCCCGGAGCGCTTTTGGTGTATCGATGTTGCTCGTGCGTTTCCTCCACCGCTCCGCGGCTTTGGCCGTGATCTCAGCCCTTTCTTTCGCCGCGGTGTGCTCGGCCAAGGCCCAGCCTCCGGCCGTCGACAGCGAGCGCCTGACCATCCGCCTCGCCGAGCACGGCCTGACCGCGACGGAAGACCTGAAAGCGTTGGTGGTACACATCGAAGAGGCGGACAACGGGCAGCTTCGCCGCGAATACTACGACCACGCCGGCACGAGCGATGACCGGGACACCTGGTGGCCTTCGGCGACGATGAAGATCTACGCGGCGGTCGCGGCCCTCGAGCGCTTGGGCGAGCTCGGCTTCCCGGTCGAGAGCTGGGTCACCTTCGAGTACGCGGACGGCCCGGTCACTCGGCGCATGGACCACATCATCCGCCACGCCCTCGAATACAGCTCGAACAGCGCCTTCGACCGCCTGGTCGAGTTCGTGGGCTTCGACCGGATGAACACCGAGTTCTTCACGACCGGCAACGGCTTCGAGGACACCGTCATGCTCAGGGCGTCCACCGGCCGGCACCCCGACGCGGCAACGGAAAACAACCTCAACCGCGTTTCCCCGCGCATCGTGGTCCGCCGGGGGCGAAGGGTCCGGGTGATTCCGGCAGAGACCGGCCAGGGCGCCTACAGCTGCCCCGACCAGGGCAACTGCACGTCCCTCCTCGAGCTGGCCGAGGCGATGTCACGCATCATGCTGCACGACGAGCTGCCCGACACCGGGCGCTACGACCTCCGGCTAGAAGACCTCGAGTTGCTCCGGGAGGCGCTTGGCGTCGCGCGCAATCGCGAGGTCGCCCAGCTCATGAAGGACGCCTTCGGCGACGCCCCGGTCGAGGTTCATCACCGCCCGGGCTTCGGCATGCGGTGGGCCAGCGACGTCATGTTCGTGCACCGAATCGATACGGGCGAACGGTGGGTCGTCGCCCTCGCCGCCCGCCCCGGACGCGCCAACCTCAATGCCGCGGTGCGGGCGATAGGCGCGATCCTCGCCGGCGGTGAGCTCTGAATCCGGTCACGCGTCGGCGGAACCGTCCCCAGCGCTCCCGGTAGCGCTCCCGTCGCAGGCCGCATCGCCTGCCCCGCTGTCTTCAGCTGCTCCATCGCCACTCGACGAATCCATCACCGCCGAGTCGGCCGAATCGCGCGAGCTGACCCAGTTGGGGCGATGGCGTCCACGTGCGTCAGTCGCCGAGCGCCCCCACAGGGGCGGGCCGCAGGAATACCAAAGGTATTTCAAGGCCCTCCCCGCGGAGGTAAGCCGGTTGCAAGA
>JAFDCW010000783.1 GCA_019312705.1 Deltaproteobacteria bacterium | reverse complement strand
TGGGTCATCCGAATGGGCGAGAACATCCGCCAAGCAAAGCGCTCGTCGAACTCGTCGCTGCCCATGTAGTAGCGCAGGGGCAACAAGAGCTGGAACGCGAGGAAGGCGACGATTAGCGTGTTCTTCTTGCGTCCCATCGGGCAGAGCTCGTTGGACGGAGCCTGCAGGCCCCCGGCGGCTGACGTCAACCTTCGTGGGCCAGGGCGATGGCGGAAGTAGGCCCGGGACGGGCGCATGCCATCGATCAGACGATCGACGGCTCCAGCATCGTGTTCGGGTACGCGGCGACCGGGACCGACGAGGACGGCACCGCCTTCGGTACCGCGGAGTCACGATGCGACGATTGGACCAACGGCAGCTCGGGCAACCTGGTCAGCGGCATCGCAACCGCGGCCGACGACAGGTGGTCCACCGGCTCTGCCCGGCCTTGCTACACACTCCACCGGATCTACTGCTTCGAGCAGTGAGACTAGACCTTGCACTCGCGCGCGTTGGTGGTCGACGCGCGCGGCGCCTCAAGGCACGACAAACGGGCAGGTCTCGTCCATTGCGAGGGCGGCGTTCAGGTGTCCTGTGGGCGGGTCGACATGCTCTAGGCCGTCGGCGTCCACGAGGTGGAAGGTATAGGGGGCGCAGCCGGCGCCGAGGGGCACCTCTGCCTCGTAGCTCCCGTGAGCCACTGCACCGTGGGTGAGGGCCAGGTCGTGGCGCTCGCCGTCCACGAGCACGTAGACCTCTCGCGGCCCTCCTGCGTCCGGGGCGTAGTAGGTTACGCCGAACATGCGCACGTCCGCCGAATCGAGTCTGTAGCTCCTGATCCCGGTTCCTCCTCCTTCGATGAGCATGCGGCGGTAGTGCACGCCATGGGCGAAAGTGGGTGGTGCGCTGCCGTCGTTGCCGAAGACCTGTATCCAGACGGTTCCCGATCGGCCGACGCCGAGGAGCCGATGATTTCCATTCATGCTGCTGAAGTGACCGCCCGAACTGATCCACGCCATGACCGAGTTTTCCGGCGTGCGCGTTCCTTGGGCGCCGTTCTCCGTGGTGTAGTGCGGGGACCACAGGGTGACCCGGGCACGGGGACCGGTTCCGCCGCAGCTCTCGGCGGGCTCGACGCATTGCACGGCGCCTTCGACATGGCCCAATACGCAGCATGACGCATGGTTCTCGCAGAGGCTGCATTCGGTGTCGATGTGCTCTGCTTGGAAGCGCGCGGCCTGCTGGAGGGGATCGTCGTCACCCATGGGCGGGGAGGGTGCCGGGGCGGTGGTGTCTCGTCCGCCCCACTGCAGGTTGAAGAAGGCCGGGTCGGTTCGCACGCGGTTGGTCAGATACAGAACCACCCGCTCGTCGTAGGTCCAGCCATCTGCGGAAACCGTTCCGCCGCCGTCCCGCGGGCTCGTATCGGTTGCCACGGTGGAGCTGTCGGTGGGGGCTGTAGATCCGTCGGCTGGCGGCGTGACGCTGCCGTCTCTTGGGCCGCCATCTCCGGCGGCGGGGTCCTCTGAGCATGCCGCCGTGAGCGACACCACCAGGCAGAGGCAAAGCGCCAGCGAACACGAATGCTCCTTCATCCGGTCATCATAACAGAGCAGATAGCCCGCACGAAACCGACCGGGACCGCGAGAAACCTTCCGTGGCTCTGGATCACGCCCTAGGGCGGTCGCGCGCGGTATCGCGTGCCGTCGAAGTCGAAGACGGCCCGCAGCTCGTCCCTGTGTCGTAGTAGCCATCCCACCACCTAGACGAGGACCAGCTGGCGGTCGCTGTCAGCCCCCACCGGCCGGCACGCATGCGGAACACCCAGACCCAACTCTGTCGCCCGTTTTCGGAGGGCAGCGATTCGCCCTCGTCCATCTCGCCGATCAGCACAGCCTCTGCGGGTGCCGCGCCGTCCAGCTCGGCACTCAACGATCTCCAGATCGCTCCGGCATGAAACGCGGGCGGCCGAAGATCGCTTCTCTCGGCGTGTTCGGGTGGCGACTCGAGTAGTGGCGGATCCAAGCGCTCTGGCCACTCGCTCGACCCGAAAAGCAGCCAAAGAACCCAACAATTGCCCTGGCACCCTGCTTGCTTGCCTCACCGTCACCATGCGAATCCGGCAAGCGCTCCTCCTCCTCGTCGCCCTGGCTACCTTCGCCCTCGGCGGTTGTTCGAACGCCGACGGTCCCGGGAGCACCTATGTCGAGCCTGAGCTCGCGTCGGGCAAAGCCGACTGGGCCCCGATCACGGTCGAGCATGGCGACTTGAAGCTCACCCTCGAGCCGGAGATCGTACCGACCTCGTTCGAGGACGGCACACCGGGATTCGCGCTCCGCGGCAGGACGAACCGCTACATGGACGGCGGCGGCTCGTATCTGCGCGCCCCCCGCGAGGTCGAGGCCCAGGCGATTGGACTGCACACCCAGCGCAATCGCCAAGCCTTCGACGTGATCTTTACCCGCGCCGAACTCACGCGGCTGCTTTCCGGCGAGGACCTCGTCCTGACCTTTGACCCGCAGCGTGACGACCTCGGCGCCTACGCCGCTCGGGTCGGAATCCGCGGACGAACCGTGAACTTCCGTGGCGGCTTCATCAACGCCATGCACCTGCTCCGGCCGGTCGTGAGCGATGGGCAGGTTCGGCACCGCCTCGAGGCCGCCGTCGAGGGGCGGGCATATTCGCGCTCCCTCTTCTTCGACGATACCTTCATCGACTCGACCGCGGTCACCGAGTCGAACTTCTTCTTCGATGTCTCGGCCGACGACCTCATCGACGCGGTCTCAGCGGGAACGCCATTCGAGATCTCGGGGAACGGCGAGGGTGACTTCGCGGTCGCCGTGGCCTTCATCTACGTCTCCCAGACCGACCGGGGTGCCCACGCC
>JAFDCW010000782.1 GCA_019312705.1 Deltaproteobacteria bacterium | reverse complement strand
GGTCTTGGAGGTTGCCCATGGGTCGCTGGCTCGGTTTTTCAGTGTCTGTCCTCGTATTCTTCTTGGCGTTTCTCGGCGCCGGTTGTGAGACGGGCATGCCCCTCTACGAGTCGTGCGTAACCGTTGACGACTGCAACGACGACGCAGACAACTGTTTCACCGTTGCGTGGGAGGTTGGGCGCAGCGGCGCGATGTGCTCCAGCTACTGCTCCGAACACGCCGATTGTCCCGGAAACTCATCCTGCTGGGAGCTGGTCGGGGACCCGACCGAGGACCAACGGGTTTGCTACCTGCGCTGCGAGACGGACCTCGACTGCGGTGCCGGGTTCCAGTGCGTCGACGCCGAAATGGGTGGCGCGATCGTGGACGCAATCTGCCTTCCCAATTGAAGGCCAGTCTCTCAGTCCTAGGGGCATCCGCGCTCTCGGCGTTTCTGGCGAGCGGCTGCCTTGGCGGCATCCCGATTTACGCCCCGTGTGAGGACGGCGTGGACTGCGAGGCGCCAGCGACGGGGTGCTACGAGCTGCTCATCTCCCGGAGCGACGGGGCCGATGCCGCGGGCACGTTCTGTTCACGAGATTGCGTGAGCAACGACGACTGCGCTCCCGGGGGCGCCTGCCTCGCCCTCGCTGCGGACCCCGACGGTCGCTTCATCTGCATGTCCCTCTGCGCCGAGGCCGCCGACTGCTACGACGGACTGCGGTGTACCTCGGTGGACGGGTTGTCGGGCGCGGACGTCTGCTTGCCCTGATTCCAATCGCGCCCAGTGTCGCCTTCTTGCCGATCCCCGCCGGTTGTCAGGGGTGCTACTGGCCCAGGCGATCGATGCGGCTCTGAGCCTGGCGGTTGTTCGGGCTGATCTCGAGGGCTTGCTCCCAGGCGTCCCGCGCCGCGTCGACCTCGCGCTGTGAGCCGTACAGGTCGCCGAGGATGACGTAGTAGCCGCCATTCTCTGGCGAGAGATCGATCGCTCGTTCGATCCAGGCGATGGCCCCGGGCATGTCCCCTTGGCGGAAGAGCAGGATACTCATCGCCTTGTAGTTCTTCGAGTCGACGGGACCGTACTGCAGCGCTTCGATGAGCTTTTGTCGGGCTTGGTTGTACCGACGGCCATCTCGGAGGATGCCCGCCCGGCGCCTGAGGCGGCGCGCGAGGCGCAGGCGCTGACGCATCGGGAGCTGTGCGATGCGTCGTGGGACATCCGGGAGTAGAATGACATCCGAGGTATCCTCGGCATCGATTTCGGTTTCGGTTTCGGTTTCGGTTTCGGATCCCGTTCCCGTTCCCGTTCCCGTTCCCGTTCCCGTTCCCGTTCCGGTTTCGGGTCCCGTTCCCGTTCCGGTTTCGGGTCCCGTTCCCGTTTCGGTTCCCGTTCCCCCGGTGTCGAGCGTGGTGACTTGTTCTGTGGTGTCGGCGCCCGAAGACATTAACCAGGCCACGAGGGCCACACCGATCAGGATCGTGCCGCCCGCTGCCATCCCCAGAAGGAGCGCGGCGCGGCGGCGTTTCGCATGCTTGATGACCTTGGTGACGGCCGTTCCGATCCCCGGAGGGAGCGCGGCCCGGCCGCGTTGCGCTAGCGCGACGACCTTGGTCCAGGCCCCACGGGCGGCACCGGTCGGGGCCGTGCCGGCCGTTCCGATCCCCGGAGGGAGCCCGGCCCGGTCGCGTTTTGCTAGCGCGACGACCTTGGTCCAGGCCGCGCGGGCGGCATCGATCAGGAGCGTGCCGGCCGCTCGGATCCGCAGTAGGAGCCCGGTCGGGCGGCGTTTCGCTCGCGCGACGACGTCGTTCGGCGTGGCTGCGAGGGGAGCGACGTCGAAGGCGTCGGGCACGTCGACCGAGAAGTCCACTTCGATGTTCATCCCCGCGTCCGGCTCCGGCGGTGATTCGACCGCCGGTGCTGGGAAGGCCGGCGTGGTGGCAACCGGTGCGGGCTCGGCGACCGCCGTGGCGGGCGCAAAGGTAGGCGTGGCTGGTGCGGCGCCCGCGGCGGGCTCAGGCCTGGAGATCGCGGGGGGCCCAGGCCTGGCGATCGCGGGGGGCGCAGGCGCGGCGATCGCGGCGGGCGCAGGCGGGGCGATCACGGGAGTCGGCCACGGCGCCGTGGGCGGCGTGACCGGGGCGCTCAGAGCCTCGCTCGGCGCGTCTGGCCGCTCTCCAGGCGCCATGACCTCGACGGTCGCCCCCGTAGGCAGCTCTGCCGGACCGAGCTCTGCGGTGGCCTCGCTCACGGGAATTCCGATGAGGGTCGGTTGGCGACGTCTCTTCTTCGGGATGCGCGCCGCTTCGGGGTCTTCGGCTATGGAAGCCTGAGCGGGATCTTCATGCTCGGCGGGCCCGGGCATCGCCGCCACGACGCTCTCGGGACTTGCGGGGCGGAACTGCTGGGCCGCCGTGGACGCCGGTCGGGGCGGCATCGGCGGTGCCTTGGGCATCGATGGCGCTTTGGCCGACGGTGGTGCAATGGGTGTCCCTGGCGCTCTGGGCATCGGTGGCGCATGGGCGGCCAGCGCCTCCCTCGGGACAGCGGGTACGGCGAGCCCTGCGAGGGTCTGGTCGCGGCGCTCCGGGTCGACCGCCTTCATGCGCGTGGACCCGACCAGTTCCAGATCGTCCGGGATGACGGAGTTTCGCCGCGGAGCTTCCGACGGACGGAGCGGCCTCGCCTCTCCGTCGGCCTGATCGAGGGCCACGTCGAGGTTCGCCATGATGTTGGTCGTCGCCGGTGACGCGACCGGTTCCACCCGGACTCGCCCCGAGGCCATCGCCAGGAGAGCGGTCAGGGCGACGGGGCCCTGGTGCTCGAGTTCCCTGGTCTTCCCTCCCGGTTCCGGTTTTATCTGAAAGGTGGCCCCGGCGATCAAACCAT
>JAFDCW010000781.1 GCA_019312705.1 Deltaproteobacteria bacterium | reverse complement strand
TGCCCCCGGGCGGTGATTCGTCGAAGGTGAGTGAAGGGGCCGTCGGCTCACACCGGACGAACCTAAGCCCCGACCTAGGCGCCGAGATGGACGCCATCTGGTCGGATGTCATCGAGCCCGAACTCGGCTTCGCGAGCTATGCAGAGCTCGCTGCGGCTCTACCTTGAGGATTCCGTGAGTCGCGATGACAGCCCGCGCCTCGGCCTCCGCGAGAACATCGCGCAGTTCTCGCTCCTGGTCGTGGTCAACGCCTTCGTCGGCGCGATGGTGGGCCTCGAGCGCAGCATCCTGCCGGCGATAGCCGAAGAGGAGTTCGGCCTCGCCGCCAAGACCGCGGTGCTCTCGTTCATCGTGGCCTTTGGGTTCACCAAGGCCGCGACCAACTACTTCGCGGGGCGGCTCTCGGACGCCTACGGACGCAAGCCCGTGCTCATCGCCGGGTGGATCGTCGCGGCGCCGGTGCCCTTCTTGCTGATGTGGGCGCCGTCCTGGGGGTGGGTCGTCGCGACCAATGTCGCCCTCGGGGTGAGCCAGGGCCTCACCTGGTCGATGACCGTCATCATGAAGATCGACCTCGCGGGCCCCAAGGACCGCGGCACGGCGATGGGGCTCAACGAGTTTGCCGGGTACCTCGCCGTTGCGGTCTCCGCTCTGGCCACGGGGTACGTCGCTTCGCGATGGGGGCTGCGCCCCGAGCCGTTCTACCTCGGCGTGGTCTTTGTCGCGGTCGGCACCCTGCTTTCGGTCGTCTTCGTGCGCGAGACCCACGCCCACGTCGCCGTCGAAGCGGGGCAGCACCCGGTGGCCGGCTCGACGCCCCCGGCGCCCTCGGCGGGGGCGGTCTTCGTACGCACCTCGTTCACGGATCGAGACCTCTCCTCGGTCAGCCAGGCGGGCCTCGTCAACAACCTCAACGACGGCATGGCCTGGGGTCTTTTCCCCATCGTCTTCGCCCTCGCCGGCATGTCCCTCGTCGAGATTGGCTGGCTCGCGGCGATCTACCCGGCGGTCTGGGGCGTCGGGCAGCTCTTCACCGGCGTCGCATCGGACCGCGTCGGCCGCAAGCTCTTCATCGTCTTCGGCATGTGGATTCAAGCGGCGGGCATCGTGATCGTCGCCCTGACGGACAGCTTCCTGGGATTTGCCCTCGCCCTCGGCCTGCTCGGTGCCGGCACCGCGATGGTCTACCCCACGCTGCTCGCCGCCATCGGCGACGTCGCCCATCCGACCTGGCGCGCGAGCGCTGTCGGCATCTACCGCCTATGGCGCGACTCGGGTTACGCCTTCGGTGCCCTCGCCGCCGGCATCATCGCCGACGCCTTTGGCATCGAGGCGGCAGTGTGGGCCGTCGCTGCACTCACCTTCGTTTCCGGCGCGGTGGTCCTCCTGCGCATGCGCGAGACGCTAGGTCGTTAGCGAACGATTGTTCTCGTCGTGCTGCAGGTCACCGTGCAAACAGGTCGCTCTATTCACGCCGAGGCGCGCGGTCCCGCTGCGCGCGTCGAAGCTTAGGCCCGCGTCGCGGCCGTGCCTGGCCTTGAGCTTGCGGTTGAGCTTGGCCGCCCGGGGGTCCTTTTCACGGACCTTCGTGCTGGCGAGGCGCGCGCTGACCAGCTTGGGCAGCGATTCGAGCAGGGACAGGTCAGAGAACCGGGTGCCATGGAAGTCGAGGTGCTCGATGGAGGGCAGGTCACCGAGCACGCGGAAGTCATCGACCGCCAGCCCGCCGAGGTCGAGCTCCACAAGCGAGTCGAGGCCTCGGAGCGGCGAGAGGTCGGTCACCCCGGTATTGTGCAACCAGAGCAATCGCAGGCTGGGCAGGCCTTCGGCGATGCCCTCGATGGACTTGAGCTTGGTGCGTTCGGCGAAGAGGGTCTCGATGGCGTGGCATCCGTAGATGGCCTCGAGGGAGGGGACCTTGGTGCCGCGGATCTTGAGCGCCCGGAGCATCTTGGCGCCGCGCAGGGCTTTGAGGCTCGCGATGTGGCTTTGGTTGGCATCGACGTGCACGAGGTTCGGGCATCCGTCGAGGCCGTCGAGGGAGGCCAGCGCCTTGGTCTGATGCGCTACGTATTCTTCGAGATGTTCGAGGGCACGAAGCGGCTTGATGGTTCCGGCCCGGTGGCCGTTTGCCCGTAGTCGTTCGAGGCGGGGAGCGTGACGGATCGGCGTGAAGTCGGCCACCTCGGTGCCCCGGAAACCAAGAGAGAGCCGCGTGAGTTCGGGGAAACCCGCCAGGAAGTCCAGGCTCCGGACTTTGGTGCCGGAGATGTCGAGGAACTCGAGGGTGGCCTTCGTCGGCGCCGGGTCGAGGAGCGCGGGTTGGTGAATCGAGAGGCTGCGAAGCGTCGTGCACCGGTCGAGAAATTCATCGAGCCCTGGCGCCTTCTTCACTTTGCGGTCGAGGCGCAGGTGGCGAACCCCGGCGTCGAGATACGACGTCAGGTCGGGCACCGTCGCTACGTTGCAGTTCAAGTGCCCGTCCGTGAAGTCCACGCTTCCGTCGCTCATCTTGGTCGCAGTCTAGAGCTTCCTCTGGCGGAGCACGATGACCAACGCGGCCACGACGAACCACGACGTTTGCCCTGGTGACCGAGATGCTTCCCCAGGGCTCCGGCCAATATGCACCGCATGGGGGGTGAAACAGCGGGATCCACACCACCAGGATCACCCCGAAAACGACAGCTCTGCGGGATCGAGTCCGCACCGGTACGGCCCCGCCCCCGGACGCTGCGATCAAAGCCAGGCCAGCCCACAACGCGCCAGCGCATGGCTCGATGCGGCCCGGAGAGCGTTCGATGGGGCTTCAGTGCTACAGTCATTCTCGGGGGTGCTCCTGATGCGTCTGTCTGTCTGTCTGTCTTCTTCTGAGC
>JAFDCW010000123.1 GCA_019312705.1 Deltaproteobacteria bacterium | reverse complement strand
GATCTCCAGGAAGAGCAAGCGAAGGGGAAGTTCGACGTGCTGCTCCGTATCCGCGGATGGAACGGCCTCCCCGACGACGCTCGGGTCGAAGTCGATATCATGGAAGCCGTCTGCGGCATCAACGCCGCACAGCCCGAGACCGAGTGCGCGACATTCCCCGCCCCCGCCTGGGACGGCGGTGATCGTTTCATGGTGAGCCCCCGATCGGTCCGCGCGGCGGACGCGACGCGTGCGCTGACCGTCAACGACAACGCCTATGTCGCAAACGGGCAACTGGTGGCCACGCTCCCCAACACGATCAATCTCAGCTTCCCTCTGCGCGACAAGCTAGTCTACGTGGGCTTCACCGACGCGAGCTTCGTAGTGCCGCTCCCAGGCCCGGGGGAGATCGCGGTGCCCCTCGCCGTGATGACGGGCCGGTGGCCCATCGGGCCAGCCACCGAAACCCTGCGATTCCTTGGGAACTGTCCCGACGTGGCCGGGAGCAGCACTCTTCCGATCGCCGAGATCATAGACCGCGCTCTCGACATTCGCGCCGACCCCGCCGATGACCACCAGGGTCTCGAGTGCAATGCCATTAGCATCTCGTTCACGATGACCGGCTACCGCGGCCTCTACGGCGGAGTCGGAGACGAGGTCGTGGTCCCGCGGGCTGCCTGCCCGTCCTAAGTCCGCGGAACGCTCGCCGACCGTCAGCCCACCGCAGCGCGAAACGCGTGCGCGAGTTCGCCGGGGCTTCCGTAGCGTTCGTCGCGTTTCGCGGCCATGGCGCGGTCCACGACCGCCACGACCTTTGGGGGCACGTCCGGGGCGGCCTCGGAGAGCGGGATCTTCTTGCCCATGACGATGTCGAACATGAGCTTGCCGGCGTTCTTTTGGGCGAAGGGCTGGGCGCCGGTGAGCGCCTCGTACATGACGATCCCGAGGCCGTAAGTATCGACCCGCCCGTCGGGCTCGCTCTCCCCGGTGAGTAGCTCCGGCGCCATGTAGGCCGGCGTCCCGATCACCTCACCGGTCTTCGTCAGGCGGTCGAGGCCGGCGATCTTGGACAGGCCGAAGTCGACGAGTTTCACCCCCGGGGCCTAGGGGGTCAGGAAGATGTTGTTCGGCTTGAGGTCCCCGTGCACGACGCCGTGATCATGGACCGCGGCGAGGGCTCCGCATATGCCCTCGACGATCGGCACGAGAGCAACCGGTACGATGCGCCCTTCCCGCTCGATGGCTTCCTGGAGGGTGCCCCCGGTGAGCAACTCCATCGCCGTCCAGCTCCGGCCCGCGTCATCGGTGCCGAGGGCGAGGGTCTTGACGACTCCGGGGTGGTCGAGGGCGGCGAGGATGGACGACTCCCGGCGGAAGCGGCGGCGAATGTCTGCGTCGTCGAGGAGCGCGGGCAGGAGCACTTTTACCGCGACCGGTCGCAGCATCATTTGATCCTCGGCGCGATATACCGCTCCCATCCCGCCGGCGGCGAGCTTCTCATCGAGGCGGAAGCGGTCCCCGAGGACGACTCCCAGCTCAGGCAGGCTGGGCTGCTCCGTGACGTGCTGCTCACTCATCGCAACTCACCCCGCTGACGAACTCCGCGGCCAGAGAGCGGAGACCTCAACCGAGGGACGAACGCTTGGTCCGAAACGTTTCGGCCACCGCGGCCCGCATGGTGACGCCCGACTTCATCGCCCGGCGGGCGCGACCGGCGAGGCAGAAGCGCACCGCCGCGACGAGGTCCTCGGATGCGAGGGGCACGGCGACCGCCCGGTCGACGTAGGGGTGGTCCCGGAGCTCCGCCGGGGTGCTGCTGCTGGTGAGCAGCAGGAGAGGCGGCTGGTGATCCGGAAGCGCACGCCAGGGGTCGTCGAGCAGGCCCGCGGCTAGGCTCGAGTCCGTGAGGGCGTCGATGACGATGGCCTTCGGCGCGTGGGCCACGGTCTGTTCGGAGACCTCGTCGAGGCTCGCTGCCTCGCACACCGCCAGATGGTCCTGCCGAAGACGCTCGACGAGCAAGTCTCGGAAGATCTCGTCGTTGCTCAAGATCAGGACCATGGGGCGCTCAGACATCGAACCTCCTGCGTAGCTGCCTCGGTCCCAAAAAGTTGCAGGGCGGCGGAGCCGACCGAAGCTGAATTGGGACCTCCGGCGCTATACCACATGTAGGCCTCCTTGTCTGGGACTCGACGAGGGGGGCCCATCGTGGGATGAAGGCGCCATGGCGAGGCGGCGCAACCTGTGGATACTCCTAGGGATCGTGGCGATCGTCGGGGCGGGCTCGTGGCTGCTCGGGGGGCGCACCCCGCACCTGCCCCAGGCCCCCCTCGGGGCCGTCCCGGCGGGCACGACGGCAGTACTGCACGTCGACGTCGAGGCCGTCCTCGGCTCGGTCATCTGGCAACGCCTGGTCGCCGACCGGGGGGGCGACACGGGGGTCCGGCGCATCGAGGAGCTCTGCGGAGGTGACCCCCTCGGAGCGCTGAGCGAGGTGACGGCGTTCGCCTCGGGAAGCGCCCCCGGCGACCTCGAGTGGGTCGGTCTGATCGCCCGCGGAGCGTTCGACGGGGAAGACCTCGGCTCCTGCGTGAGTCGAGTGGTCGAGGCCGATGGAGGATCCCTCCGCCAGATCACGATAGCCGGTGTGCCCGCTGTGGCCGGTCGTGGTGCGTCACGTGCCGCGTTCATCGGCGCCGACGGCATCGCCGGGGGAGACGAAGAGGTCGTCACCGCCATCGTCCGGGCGGTCCGCGGCGACGAGCCAAGCGCAGCCCGGGACCCGGTACTGGCCCGCCTCTGGACCACGGTCGCCCGAGGCCGCGACATCGCCTTCGTCGCCCACATCCCTGACGGTTGGCGCCGCGCCTTGCAAGAGCGCCTCCGGGCGTCGACGGACGCGAGCCTCGGCGCCATTGCCGGGGCCCGGGCCTTGGGGCTGGGGGCAGGACTCCGAGACGGCCTGGGCGTCGAGGCCGTGCTCTCGATGCGCGACGAATCCACTGCGACCGAGGCCGCCCGGGCCCTCGAAGGGCTCATCGAAGGGGCGCTCGACGCGGGCGGCCTTTCCGCGGCGGTCACCCGCCCCCTGGTCCGCCAATTGGCCGTCGAGGCGCGGGGCCACGACGTGCATTTGACCCTGAGGCTCTCGGCAGAGCGCCTCGACCGTACCCTCTCCCTGCTCTTGGCCATCTGGGACACTCCAGCCCGAGACCGCGGGGCGCCCCAGCGACTCGAAGCGACCCCCGACGCCATCATCGAGCGCGACGAGTAAGTTTGCTATGGTCGTAGAGGCCATGGAGCGAATCACCTTCGGTATCGGCCCCGTCGCCCTCGGACAAGGGGGCGCTGGGCTGCGCGAGCGGTTCGCCAAGCTCATGGCAAAGGTCCTCGACGTTCGCGTCACGCTGGTCACGGCGCGCAGCTACACACGCCTGATGCGCCGGTGCATGAGCGGCGAACTCGACCTCGCGTGGCTTCCCCCGGCGGTATACGTTCGCGTAGCCGACCAACGCGAGCGAACCCGGCTCCTCCTCGGAGTCGAGCGCAATCCTCCAGGGTTCTACCGCGGTGCCATCTTCACGAGGCCCGACAGCGAAATCCGCACCCCCGAAGACCTCACGGATACGGTGATGGGCTGGGTAGATCCGAGCTCCTCCGCGGGGTTCCTCTTTCCGCGCTTCGCGCTCATGTCGAAGGGCCTGCACCCCGACAAGATGTTCGCGGAAGAGGAGTTTTTCCGCAGCCACGAGGCCGTGGTGCGCGCCGTGGAGAGCGGCAAGGTGGACGTCGGCGCGACCTACGTTCGCAACGCCGCCGACGGCCCGGAGTCGGAGGTGCTCAGCGCCGGCTGGACCGACCACGGCATCGATATGCGCGTGGTCATGGAGAGCCGGACCATACCCCGTGATGTCGTGTGCTCTCCGTCGCCCCTCGAAGAAGACATGGAGCAGCGGGTCATCGCCGCATTTTCGAAGCTGCACAAAGACAAAGATGGCGCGGCCGTGCTGACCGAGCTGCTTCAAGTCGCCCGCTTCGTACCGGCCGACCTCGCTGACTACCAGGTAGTGCGCTCGGCCCTGAACGTTGCCCACCTGCCCATCATCGGCAACGACGCCTAAACAGCATCGCCTGGAGCGTGATCCACGGCGCGATCTGGCCTCGCTTGTGTCTCACGCTCCATCCGACACTGTTTAGCGCGGTATTACCCACCGACGCGTCAGCTCAGGCGCTGACGCACGGCACCGAGAAACTTCTCGGCGCCCTCGACCGTGACGCCCTCAACCCGGTGCGGGGAGCCCTGCCTCGGGGCGAGCTCGACGGCGATGCGTCCGCGCTTCGCGGGCATGAGCACATCCAGCGCGAAGTCGACGCCGGCGCCCACGAGCACCAACCCCGCGGCGATGAGGAAGAGCCAGGTCGAACCACTCCGGGCCGCATCGACCGCCAGAGCCCCGCCGACCAGCACCCCAACCGAGAGGAACAGCATGCCAACGAGGAGGTGGATCGCCGGGAAGCGCACGTCCCGCCGGAGACGCACGATGCCCGCCGTCGGGACCACCTCTTCTTGTTCGCGAATGATTCGCGTGAACCAGGTGAGCTGCTGCCGAACCTCGACGCCGCCGGCAATCAACCGGAGCTCGACCGGCCGCTGAACACCGAGGAGGGCCGAAGCCAGGCGAAAAGCTTGAGCGAAGAAGGCCCAGCCCGAGAGGTACCGAAGGGCCTCGAGGACGGGCTTGTGGCGGACCCGCCCGGCGCGGCCGCTCACGCGGATCACCCTCCCCCCCTCTTCGGGTGCGGCCTGCCCGTCATCTCCGACGGCAAACGAGGCGGCGGCGCGGAGAGCGGGCGACGCGGCGTGGCGAGCGATGCGGCCGAGGCCCTCCCGAGCCGCCTCCGACGACGACGACGCCAGGGCAGAGACGCGCAACGCGGCGGCCCCGTGGGCGCCGTGCGACAGGGAATCCGGGCGCGCCGAGACACACGCATCGGCGACGGCGCTCCATACCCGGCCCGCCGCCTCTTGGCCGAGAACCTCATCGACGAACGGATAGATGACCAGGGGCGTGGCCACCTCGAGCCAATCGGCGTGCCGGACGAAGTTGACGAGGGTCGCGACGCCATCGTGACCCGTCTGGTCCCGAACATCGGGCGTGAGCCGGTCACCGAGACCGACGAGGGCGAAGGCCGCGACGAGGGCGCGCTCCCGGGGGGTGTCGGGACCCCGGGTGACGATAGAGAGCACATTGCCCTGAGGCGTCTCGCCAATGGTCTCTGTCACCCCGTGCTCGGTCGCCCGCTTGTCGACGTGCTTGTGCCCTACCAAGAGTGCCTCGCCTTCGGCCTGCCGCGAGAGCACGTCGAAAACGAAGGCACCGAGGCGCGCCGCCTCGGGATGCTCTCGGGCAGCATGCGTGGCCCGAGCCACGTCGTCGGTCCTGATCGCTTCTCTCTTCGCCATCACGTACCTAACGACTCACGGTACCTGGAGCTTCCGCTTGAGCGCGTCGAGTTCACGCTCGATTCGGCCCTCGAGATCGTCCAGCTCGCCCCGGCCGCTGCCGGGGCGCTCCGAAGGCGCGATGGGCGGCCCGCCCGAGTCTTGCCGGGGGAGCGCTTCGAGGCCATGGGGGAGGCCCCGGCGGCGCACCGGGCCGGCCGCGCGGCGCTCTTCCCAGGCCGCCCGAACTCCACCGGCGATTCGACCTGCCGCGCCGGGGATGTCGAGGCCGGCGATGGCGCGGCGAGCGTCTTCGAGGTTGTCCGCTTCGAGGGCCCGGTCGATGGCGACGGCGAGGGTCGCGAGGACCTCGGCGTCGCTTCCCACACCGAGGGCCTCGAGGGTGCGCGCGGCGAGGGCGTCGCTGCGCCCCGGAGGCAGAAGGACCAGCGGCGCGCCGACCGCGAGAGCGCGGTTCACTTCGTATCCCCGGGACCGGCCAACAACAGCATCGGCAAGCTGCCAGTAGCGCTCGCAGCCAGGCACTTCGGCAAAGAGCCACGCCCGGAGGTCGTGGACCGGAGCGAGGCGTCGAATCGTCTCGGCGGTCTCGGCGTCGCGGCCGACGTCGAAGAGAAACGCCGTGCCCTCCTGGACCAAGGTGAGCTGCACCATGATGGCCTGGACCCCATGCTCCTCGAGGGCCGCCGCGGAGATGAGCACGATCCCGCCGGCAGCGCCGTCGACGAGGTCTTCTCGCAGCTGGACCCGGTCCTCGGGGACCTCGAAGCCGAGGGGGGCGACGGGGCCGGCAACGTCCACCCGGCCGCGGGGCGCGCCGCGGCGAATCGCCTCGGCGACCAGACTCTCGTGGGCGACGACCACCCGGTCCGCGTCCGCGAGGTCTCCGCCCCAGGCGAGGTCGAAGCTCGGGAAGACTACGACCGAGAGGCCGACCCCGGCCTCGGCGGCCCGGGCCATGGACCCGGGGTCGAGAATCACCGCCGCGTCCGCGGCGTGCACGACGTCGTCGTCGGCCACGGGCCCCGTGAGGGGCTCCCGCGCAAGGGGGGGTCCGGCATCGGTGGCATCGGCAGCAGCCTCGCCGCGCGACCGCCCCCCGGACTGCGCCGTATCGAGGGCGGTCGCGATCGACGCCGTCACCTTCGCCGCGTAGGGGTCGCTCCGTCCGTCGAGGACCACGATCCGCATCGTCTTTGCATCACCCATGCGCGCCTCGTCCTCCGAGCTGGCAAGGGACGCAGCCTCGCTCGTTTCCGGGGCGGCGTCCACCCCGCAGGGGCGGGGGCCTGCGAGGACTGCTAGCCTCCGGCGCATGCGGTCTCGTCTCACTCTCTCGTTCGCCATCTCGTCGGTCCTGCTCCTGGGAACCATCATCTCAGTACCCGGCTCGGCACGCGCCCAGCAGGCGCTGACCGGCAGCAATACCATCGCCTACGACTTCGCCAGCTATACCGCTGCCGGATTCTCACCGTCGCCCACGGCGGGGCAGCTGGACTCGGACGAATGGGTAGCGACCCGGGTCAACGCCCTCGACCTCGACTTCGGCGGGACCAGCAGCAACATGGACTTCGCCAACGGGACGTCCCCGGGCGGAGAGAGGGCCGGAGGCATCTGGGCGTTCACGCCCGTGACGAGCATGTGTTCGGGCAGCCCGCGCACACTCCTCGGCGTGCAGCCGTCGAACCGAACCTTCTCCCCCGGCTCGTTTCGGTTGCAGGTCCTGAACTCGACCGGCGCGCCGCTGACCGAGGTCTACCTGTCCTACGCCCTCGCGTGGCTCAACAATGAAGACCGGTCCGTGGTGCAGGGGGTGCGAGCGCTTCAGGTGGACGCCTCGGGCGCCGCCACCGGGACCGTCGCCGTGGCGTCGCTGATCTTCGAGACCCCCGTCGCCGCGAGCGCTGCGCCGAGCTGGCAGGGCGCGTGTCAGAGCGCGCGAATCGATCTCTCGTCCATCCCGATCGCCGACGGCGCGCCCTTGGTGATCGTCTTCGATGTCGACGACGGCTCGGGGTCGGGGTCCCGCGACGAGCTCGGCATCACCGACGTTCGAATCGGGACGATGGCCTTCGGCGATGCGGGAGTGCCTCCCACGGACGCCGGCACACCCGCGGACAGTGGCACGGACCCGGATGCAGGGGCCGCGGATTCGGGGGCCGGAGATTCGGGGGCCGACGACGCGGGGGCCTATGACGGCGGTTCACCGCCCGACGACGCGGGACCGACCATGGATACAGGCGTCACGCCCACCCCCGACGCCGGGGATGCGGCTTTCGACTCGGGAGCACCGGGGACGGACACGGGCAGCGGGACCCCCGACGGCGGCACCGACCCTGGCGCCTCGAGCGGTGGCTGCGATTGCTCGACCGTCGACGGCCGGGGGGCACCGGTCTGGATGGCCGCCCTCGCGCTCTTGTTGCTCGGGCGTCAGCGGCGCCGCCAGCACCCATAGGGCGGGCAGCAATCCAGCTTCGGTCGACTGACGTCGCCCTTTCGCCTTCTTGCCGCCAGGCCGCAATGCGGTGAGAGCGGAATTGCCGCCAACGGAATCGAATGCAGGAACCAGCAGTGGTCGTAGAGGGCCAACTCCTGTAAAAATCCATATCGATGTTACGCATCGACTTCTATGTTCAGCACCTCGTCCGCCACCAGGCTGACGCGGTCATCCTCAGCTCTGGCACCCCGGTGAAGTTCGCGTTCCCGACCGGCGAACGTCAGAGCAAACAGCCCATCGATCACACTCAGATCCAGCAACTGGTCCAAGAGGCCGCTCCCCCGCGGGCCATGACTGAGATCGCGAGCGCCGGGCGCACGCGCTTCCAGCACCAAGGCCCCGGCATCCAGGTCACGGTGTCCGTCGAGGCCAAGTCGGCCGCGGTCTGGGAGGTGAGGGTCACCCCGGGCAAGGGCAGCGACGACGTCGGCATCGACGCGGGCATCGAACTCGGCGGGGGCCTCGATACCAACGACGATTCGGATGTATTCGAGCGTCCCATCGGCGGCGCGATGCAGGGCACGCCCGGCATCGTCGCGAACCCGGGGGCCAGAGCGCCCTCCCCGGCCGCCGCTCCGGCGGCTGCCCCCGCGCCTGCGCCCACACCGGCTCGCAAGCCCCGGGTGCCCAACGTTACCGTGGCCGGCGAGCCGGCGATCAATACCTACCTGCGCCTGATGGTCGAGGAGGGGGCGAGCGACCTGCATCTCTCGTCCACCGTCGAGCCGATGTGGAGGCTCGATGGATCGATGGCGAGGCTCCCCGAACGCCCCGCGTTCTCGCCCGAAGAGCTCGGCCGAATCCTCCAAGAGATCCTCCC
>JAFDCW010000780.1 GCA_019312705.1 Deltaproteobacteria bacterium | reverse complement strand
CTCATCGCTGCCGGCCTCGTTTTTCGAGGAGGGCGATACGCGGATATCTTCTGGCTCTCCATTGCTCCCTATGTTCTGAACCTGATCAACCTCGCCACCTACCCGCGCCGCCTCGATGGACGCGTTGCCGGTGCGGCCTCTGGAGAACGGCCTCTGGCGCTGGTCTTCAAGCACACCATGCGCGTTGGAAAGCGGGTCGTGAAAGTGCGCCCCTTGCGCCGACTCATGGTGGAGTCGATGGGCTTCGGCGGTGTGCATGGTGCCGTGAAGGACTACCTCCAGCCCGTCGTCGTCGCGGCGGCCCTCTCGCTTCCGTTTCTGACCGACGTCGCAGAAGAGCGTCGGTCGGCGTTGCTGATCGGCGTGACCTATTTCTTTCTCTTTCTCTTGGCCAGCGTGGCCTCACGTCAGTCTCACCGCCTCGTCGGTTGGCGCGGCGGGGAAGAGCCCGCGGCCCGGGGGCTGTGGTGGGCGCTCTTTGGGACCTTTCTCGTTCTGTTGCCGCTCTTCTATCTCGACCTGCACGTCGCCATCATCGCGGGGTTCTTGTTCTTGGCTGTGCTGCAAAACCTCTGGCGGCCAATCCTGGTGGCTCGCTTCGACGGTCAGTCCGAGCCGGAGATTGGGGCAACTATCCTGTCCGTCGAATCCCAGGCGAAGTCCTTCGCGACCATGGTGCTCGCGCCACTGGTTGGATTCGCCATCGACCTCGCCAACCGGGGGATTTCCCCGGGGGCCCGCTCGTACTGGCCGGTCGCCGCCGTCGGCCTCCTGGCGGCGGCGTTGATTCTGGCGACCGGTCGCCGCGCGCGCGGGGAACTCCGGGCAGCATAGCGGGGGCACAGCCAGTCGTTTCGTCCCCCGGCTCGAGCTGCTACCGTAGCTTGACCATGTCAGAAGAGCGCCGTCGCCGCGCACGCATCGCCGTCGAAATTCCCTGCACCCTCGTGGGTCCGAGTGCTACAGGCGGCGGACACATCTACGATTTCTCTTCCATCGGGGCGAAGGTCATCACCGGGCATCGCGTCGCGAGTGACGATGACCCGGTCGAGCTACGGGCGGACGGACTGACGGTGAACGGCCGGGTGATGTACGCGCGAGAGCGTGACGGGAAGATCGTCAGCGGCATTCAGTTTCTCGACCTGGACGCCGAGCGCTATCGCGCCGTGGTGACTTTCATCGAGGGGGCCCTCGAAGGAGACGGCGGCGGCAAGCGCGCTGATCCCCGGGTCCAGCATCGCGTCGAGGTCGTCTGCGAGACGTCGAAGCGTGCCAAGGCCATGCTGCACGACATCTCCCGTGGCGGTATGCGCGTCTTCATCGAAGACACGGTCACCGTCGGAGACGAACTCACAGCGGAGATCACCATCGGCACGCTTTCCGAGCCCTTGTTGCTCACGGGCTCGGTGGTCCGGGTCAAATCCGTCGACGCCGGAAACAAGCAGCTCGTCGGGGTGAAGCTCGGCGAGGTCCCAGAGGAGAGCCAGGGGCTCCTCGACCGGCTCCTCGCCCATCTGCTCGAAGACCCCTAGGGCTGAGCCGCGGCGTCGACCTTTCGCGGGCGCGGGACGCGGCCGGAGGCTCAGTCGTCGCCCATCAGGTCGTCGAAGGCCTGATCGACGTCATCGAGGCTCGGCTCCTCCGCCGGGGACGGGGCAGACTTCGGGGAGGTGAGGTTCTTCACCTTCTCGGCCACGTTTCGGAAGTTGGCCTCCCGCTTCAAGACCTTCTGATAGTAGTAGAGCGCTTCCTTCGGATCGTGCAGGAGCTCGTAGGCGAGGCCCAGCTCGAAGTAGAGGCCCAGCTCTTCCCGGTCGGTCTTATGGTCCGAGTAGAGGCCCTTCTTGAAGTACGCGATGGCCTCGGCGACCGAGCCCTTCTCGATTTGGCAGAGGCCGATCATCGTGTAGGCGATGCACTCTCGGGTTGGATTGCCCTTGGACAATTCGAACTCGTGCATCGCGTCGTCGAGCAGGCCCATCTCTTTGTAGGCGATGCCGAGGTCGAAGTGCGTGTCCGTGTCCTCGAGGCCGATTTGCTCCTCGACCCCGCGCTTGAACTGCGCGAAGACGGACTCGACGTCGAGGACGTCGGACCCCGCCTGGGTCGCGTCTTCCACGGGCCCCAGCTCTTCGGCGAGCTTCTCGGCCAAGAGGAAGCTGTCGTCTTCATCGTCCTCTGCGAGCTCAGCCTCGGCCGCGCTCTGGGCGAGCTCGAGTTGAGTGAGCTCGGCGATCTTGTCGACGAGGATCGGATGGTTCGGGTAGCCCGGAAGCGCTTCCTGGAGCGTGCCGCGAGCTTCGGCATACAGCCCCTGGGCGACGAAGAACTCCGCCTCTTCGAGGATCTCTTCGACCTCTCCGGGGGGCATCGAAGGGCGCTGGACGGCTTCCTCTTCGGCGGCCACCGGGCCCGCCTCGAACTCTTCCGGCGACATCGGCGCGAGCACGTCGCGCTCGCCTTCGAAGGGGGGAGGAGTCGTGTCGAGGAAGTCGTCCTCCTGCACGGGTTCCGGGGACGAGAGGTAGGCCGGGGCGCCCTCCTCGATCTGGAGGTCGTCGATGACTCCTTCGTCGTCGATGACTCCTTCGTCGTCGATGACTCCTTCGTCGTCGATGTAGCTCTGGGGGACTGCCCCGGTGGCCGTCTGTTCGCTGAGCTCGTCGCCGCCGGCCATCGACCTTGCTGGCTGACTCGCCGGGTCGAGGGCGAGAATCTGTGAGTAGTAGCTCTCGGCAGCGTCCGAGTTGTCGGCCTCGAAGATGTTGGCGAGGTGGTAGAGCTGCTCGATGGCGTCGGCCGTGTTGCCCTGGTCGAGGAGGGTGTCCTTCAAGCGCTCTCGCGCCTCGACGTGGTCCGGCGCGATGTCGATCAC
>JAFDCW010000122.1 GCA_019312705.1 Deltaproteobacteria bacterium | reverse complement strand
CGCCGGCGGCGATCCCTCCCGCGCAATCCTTACGTCGTCGGAATTGCAGAGAAAAGCAGGGATATGTCGCCGTCACTTTGTGACACACGGGTGTCCGCCCGACACCTCTCTCAATATTTCGGCGGCGGGGCTTCTGGCGCCGATTTGGCAGCGAGGGACTGCCTGCGCAGTGACGCTGGGGGCCTCGGTCGGGGCTCCGGGACAGCCTCCGAGAGCTTCGCCGCGCCTCGGCGGGTCTCCCCGCATCCGGGCAATTCGGGTCACAGACACCATTGACCCGTAGGATCCCTTGGCTATGTTCCCGCTGTTCGGGGTGTAGCACAGCCTGGTAGTGCGCAAGCTTTGGGAGCTTGAGGTCGTGGGTTCGAATCCCGCCACCCCGACTAGTTATGTGCCCGTAGCTCAGCTGGATAGAGCGGCGGCCTTCTAAGCCGATGGTCCCTGGTTCGAATCCAGGCGGGCGCGCCATCAATGCCCCGGGCTTGCCCGCGCCGTGCTCGCGGCATTCACTCGGGAAGCTGGGCGCGGTCATCGAGCGGCTCAGCCGAGTGGCCCACAAATCGTGCGACACCACGGAATTTGCCGGCCCAGGCGACGTAGGAGTGCACAAGGACCGAAATGCACTCCACGTTCATACAAATTGCCCTGATCTTAACCGTCACGTTGGCCTCCGCGGCTTGCGGCAGCGGCCGGAGCCGGGGGGAAAGGGGCCGCGATGGGAGCATGCCCCCCGCTGATGCGAGCACTCCCGTTGACGGGGGAGTCGAAGATGGCGACGTGCCGGGTGATGCAGGATGCCCCCGCGGCACAACCGACTGCGCCGGCGCTTGCGTCGACATCAGCGTCGATACGATGAACTGCGGAGCATGCGGCACGTCGTGTGAGCCCGGCTCCCTCTGCGAGGCTGGCTCCTGTGTGATGAGCGGCTGCCGGGGCACGGAAAGCGAGTGCAGCGGGCTATGCGTCGAGACGCGCACGGACGCCGAGAACTGCGGGGGCTGCGGCATTCGATGCGGAGGCGAGGAGTTGTGTAGCGGCGGGGCGTGCCTTTCATCCTGCGACGGCGGATTTACGGAATGCGCCGGTCGCTGCAGCCAGCTCGAAACCGACGCCGAGAACTGCGGGGGCTGCGGCATCGTCTGCGGCGCCGTGGAGGATTGCGTAGTCGGGCGTTGCCGGTCGACCTGTGAGATGGCCGGCCTCGATGATTGCGGTGGCGTCTGCGTCGACACACTCACCGATGCGCGACACTGCGGGGCTTGCTTCCGCGGCTGCGGCTCTGGGCTCAGCTGCGCAGCCGGGGGTTGCGTGTCTCCCTGGTCTGGCATTCGCACGTTCAGCAACTGCAGCGCGACCGGACCGAACGGTCCCACCAGCTGCACCTCCTCTTATAGTGGGACCACCCTCAGCGGTGAGGTGACGTTGGTCATTGGGCACCAGGTCTGGATCGTGCCGGAGGCTGGGCGCTACGAGCTCGAGGCGTGGGGCGCCGAGGGAGCGAGCGCGGAGGCGGGTCGTGAGGGGGGGCGCGGCGCGCGCGTATCAGGCGAGTTCACTCTGTCTGCGGGTGTCGAGCTCCACATCGTGGTGGGGCAGATGGGATCCTCTTCCGCAGCCAGCGGGGGAGGGGGCGGCGGGACGTGGGTCTACAACGCCGACAGAATGGAGCTGCTGCTCGTCGCCGGGGGGGGCGGCGGCCTCCGGGAGTTGGCGAGTCAGAATGGCTGCGACGGTCGCGCTGGCGAGTATGGCGGCACGGGGTCGCTTTCGGCGGTGACGCACCCGTGCAGCGCGAAAACTACCGGACTCCGCCAAGGCGGTGTGGTGTCCTCCGCAACCTGGGGGTCTGGCGGGGGTGGAGCAGACGCCGACGGCGCCGCCGACGATACTGCCGCCGGGGGGCGCGGCGGGGTCGCGTTCTCATCGGGCGCTCGAGGTGGTGACACGTCGATCTCGGCGCATACCTGCGCGGACGGATCCGACGGCGGATTTGGGGGCGGTGGGACGGGGGCCGGGTGCAACGGTGGCGGCGGCGGCGGGGGCTACTCCGGCGGTGACGGCGGCCGCATCGCTGGCGGCGGCGGCTCGTTCAACGCCGGTACCTCGCCCTCGGCGACGGCGGGCGCCCGGACCGGCCACGGCATGCTGACGATCGACCAACTCTAGATCGTGGCGGAAGCGCTCATCGCCCTCGAGGTCACGGCGCGTCACCTTCCAGGCGGTGCGGTTCAGTAGAGCGTCCAGCCGAGGGCTAGGCCCACGCCGAGGCTGTGCCTTCCCTCGGCGAGGGTGTGCAGGACGGTGAGTCCGAGGGTGGGGCCGTGGCGGGGGCCGACGGGGAAGTGTAGGTCGACGCCGTAGGCCCAGCCGAGGCCGGGGATCAGACGAATGCCGTCGTTCTGGTCTTGCTCCCCGCCGAGGCCCAGGGCGACTTTGGCGACCACTTCGGGCACGAAGAGCGGGACCTTCAACTCCGCCATCCAGGCGCCGATGAGATCCGGTCCGCCGCTGTTTGCGCCGACGCCACGGTTTTGAATGAACGTATGGAAGAGCGCGACGGTCATGCCGTTGGAGAAGGTGCCCCCGATTTCCATCGTGTGGTGCAGGCCGAAGATGTCCGGGGCTCCCCCGCCTACCCCGAAGGCGAAGTTGAAATGAAAGCCCTCGCGCTCGACGTCGCGGCCGAAGAGGGTCGGGGCGTCTGGCGCTTGGGCCTGGGCCTGGCCCGGAGCGATGAGCCCCGATAAGAACAAGAGGCAGACGGCCGCGCCCCGCAAGCGAGGCGACAGGAGCATTTTCGAGTTGTGCTCTAGAGAGACCATGGTCAGTGTACGAGCCAAGGCGCGCCGGGGATCGATGCCCGGCGAACGGCTACGTTACCCGAGCAATCCGGTGCGCCCGTTGAACTCGGAGATGAGCGCGTCGAGCTCTTCGGCGATGTCGGGGATCGAGGTCCAGTAGCTGTCGTCATACCACTGGCGCTGGATCTCCTCGTAGCTCTTCTCCTGCTGCTCGACCCAGGTGTAGTACTTGAGGTTGTGTACTCGCTTCCGGGCGGGATAGGTCAGCTCTTCGACGTGGTCGGTCGAAGCGCCGAGGATCCACCGGTGGTGGGCCGCCGCCGCGTCAGCGTCGGTGAACTCACCGCGCTTGGCGTTCAGCTCGGCGAGGCGACTCCGGTACATCTCGATGGAATCGGTGAGCACCGTCACCACGACGTCGCCCTCGCCCATCTCGTACCACTTGGCCATCTTGATGGCCGAGATCATGTTGGCCGCACCGGAGATCCCGAAGTACTCGAGGCTTTCGATGAAGTCGCCCGAGAGCCCGAGGCCCGCGAGGTACCTCTGCCCGGCGGGGTCGTTGAAGAGGCGCATCGCCGAGATCGAGGACTCGTCGTCGATCCCGATCAGCATGTCCGTGTTCTTCACGTTGTGGACCCACGGGATGTGCTTGTCGCCGATGCCCTCGATGCGGTGCTCGCCGAAGCCGTTCGAGAGCATCGTCGGGCACTGGAGCGCCTCACTCGCAGCGATCTTCGCGTGGGGGAAGAGCTTCTTGAGGTAGTCGCCGCTGGCGATGGTGCCCGCCGAGCCGGTGGTCAGCGCTACGCCCCGGAAGGACTCGTTCGGGCCCATGTTCTTTTCGAGGACCTCGGCCATGGCCCGGCCGGTGATCTCGTGGTGCCAGAGGTAGTTCCCCATCTCGTCGAACTGGTTGAAGATGACCAGGTCCTGGCCGGACCGGCGCAGCTCCCAGCACTTGTCGAAGATCTCCTTCACGTTGCTTTCGGTGCCAGGGGTCGTGATGACCTCTCCAGCGACGGTCTCGAGCCAGTCGAAGCGCTCGCGGCTCATGCCCTCGGGGAGGATGGCGATCGACTCGCAGCCGAGCAGCGCCGAGTCGTAGGCGCCGCCCCGGCAGTAGTTGCCCGTCGAGGGCCACACCGCCTTTTGGCTCGTCGGGTCGAACTGCCCGGTGACCAGGCGTGGCGCCAGGCAGCCGAAGGCGGCGCCGACCTTGTGGGCCCCCGTTGGGAACCACTTGCCCACCAGGGCAAAAATGCGCGCCTTCGTGCCGGTGAGCTCCGAGGGAAGCTCGATCATGTTGACGTCCCCGAAGCCGCCCCCCGCAGCCTTCGGCTCGTTGTGCCAGTTGATGCGGAAGAGGTTCGTCGGGTCTACGTCCCAGAGGCCAACGCCGGCGAGCTTCGCGCGTACCGATTCGGGAATGAGCGACGGGTCCGCCATCTGGGCCAGGGTGGGGATGACGATGTTGCGCTCGCGGGCGAGGCCGACGGCCTTTTCGAGGGCGGCTTCGTTTCGGGTCAGGTCGATCATGGTGCAGGTCCTGCTCTCAGTTGTCGGTCAGATGGCGGGCAGCTGCGCGCGCAGCGCCGTCATCGTCGGGTCGATCACGGTGGGAGAAGCGCTCACCGCCTGAATTGCGGCGTCGATGTCTTTGAGGCCGGTCCCGGTGACCAGGATCACGACCTCTTCGTCTCGGTCTACGGTGCCGGCCTCGATGGCGGCCACGAGGCCCGCGTGGGCGGCGGCGGCGGCGGGCTCGGCGAAGACTGCGGCGCCCCGGCCGAGGTGGGCGATGGAGGCGATGATCGCTTCGTCGGGGACGGACACGAAGGCCCCGCCGGAGTCGCGCACGGCGCCGAGAGCCCGGAGCCCGTCGCTCGGGTCGCCGGCGGAGATGCTGTCAGCGCGCGTATGCGCTGTGACGGGCTCGATGGTCTCGGCGCCCTCGGCCCAGGCTCGGGCGATGGGGCTCGAGCCCTCGGCCTGCACGCCGAGCAGCTTCGGCACGCGGTCGATCCAGCCGAGGTCAGCCAGCTGCTGGAAACCGCGGTGCACGCCGGTGATGATGTTTCCGTCTCCGACGGAGACGACGACTCGGTCCGGCGCACGCCAGCCGAGCTGCTCGGCTATCTCGAACGCGACCGTCTTCTTGCCCTCGACGGTGAAAGGGTTCTGCCCCGTGTTTCGGCAATACCAGCCGAGCTCTTCCGCGGCCTCGGTGGAGAGGCGGAAGGCGTCGTCGTAGCTTCCTCGGACCAGGAGCAGGCGCGCGCCGAAGATTTGCAACTGGGCGATCTTGGCCGGCGGGGCGCTCTCGGGCACGAGGACGACCGCTTCGGTGCCCGCCGCGCGAGCCATGGCGGCGAGGGCGACGCCCGCGTTGCCCGTCGACGCGGTGATGATCGGAGAGACCCCGAGGTCCCGGGCCCGCTGGACCACGACGGCGCTGGCACGGTCTTTCAGAGAACCGGTCGGGTTGCGCCCGTCGTCCTTGATCCAGACCCGTGACAGCCCGAGCCCTTTGGCGAGGGCATCGGCTCGAAAGAGCGGGGTGCCGCCGACTGTGCCGAGGGCCCCTGCCGCGGGGCCAGGGGCCGTCACCGGGAGGAGCGGGGCGTAGCGCCACATCGACGGATCACGGCTGGCCTCGATTTCTCCCCGGTTCACGCGCGCGAGGTCCTGGAGGTCCTGGATGACGTCCAGATTGCCCGCGCACCGGGGGCAGGTGTAGGTCGCCTCCGCGGGCCCGAACTCGGCGCTGCATCCCGAGCACCAATAACCAGAAAATGCCATGCGGCCGGCATAGTGCCACGGGTGGTGCGGATGTAGTATCCGCCGTTATGGCGGAGCTCGTACCTCACCCCTTCGGCCGGCTCGTGACGCGCATGTTCCGCGAGCTGAAGCAAAACAACTCGATCTTCGATCTGTCGGCGAAGCGTTTCGTACGCGGCCGGGCTGACCGGGATACGTCTGTGACCTTCCACGGTCACCTGGCGAGCTCGCCCCTGGGGCCGGCGGCGGGTCCTCAATCCCAGCTCGCCCAGAACGTCGTCCTGTCGTTCCTCGGAGGCGGCCGGATCATGGAGCTCAAGACCGTCCAGATCATGGACGAACTCGACCTCCCGAGGCCCTGTATCGACATGCAGACGGTTGGCTACAACGTCGAGTGGTCTCAGGAGCTGAAGCTTCAGGAGTCCCTCGAGGAGTACGTCAAGGCGTCGATGCTCATCGACATGCTCGTGGCGAGCGGCGTCCTCGACCTCGCCCCGGACTTCGAGCACGTGGTCTACGACATGAGCGTGGGTTACGACCTCGACGGCATCCAGAACCCGCGGGCTCAGGACTTCATCCGCGGCATGGTGGACGCGAAGGATCTGGTGGAGCGTTTTCGGGCCGAGATCCCCGACGCCTATGCGCAGTACCGCGACCTCGACTTCCGCACGCGGCTTTCGGACACCTTGACGCTGTCGACGTTCCACGGCTGCCCCCCGGACGAGATCGAGCGCATCATCGAATGGCTGCTCCGCGAGCATCGCCTGCATTGCATCGTGAAGCTCAACCCGACGCTCCTCGGCCCGGTGCGGGCCCGGGAGATCCTGAACGATGTCCTCGGCCATCAGGACCAAATCCCCGACTCCGCCTTCGAGCAGGATACGAGCTGGCAGCAGGCGGTGGACTTCACGAAGCGCCTCGGCGCGACGGCCGCAGAACTCGGCGTCTGCTTCGGAGTGAAGTTCTCGAATACCCTCATCGTCGAGAACGAGCGCGACTTCTTCCCCGAGTCGGAGAAGGTCATGTATCTCTCCGGCAAGCCGCTGCACGTGCTCGCCATGAACCTGGTGCGCAAGTTCCGGCAGACCTTCGGCGATGCCTATCCCATCTCGTTTTCGGCGGGCATCGACAAAGACAACTTCGCCGACGCGGTCTCCCTGGGCCTCGTACCCGTCACCGTTTGCAGCGACTTGCTGCGCACCGGCGGCTACGCGCGCATGACCAAGTACTTCGATGCGCTCTACAAGAAGATGGCTGCCGTATCGGCCGCGGACGTGCCGACGTTCGTGATCAAAGCCCGCGGCCACGGAGAGGCGGCCCTCGACGGCCTCGGCCTCGATGCCGACGTGGCGGCCGCCTGCCGAGGGGCCCTCACCGAAGGCGGCGACCTCGGAGCCGCGGCCGGCGACGCTTGGCAGCGATGGGTCAGTGCGGCGATTCTGCTCAATACCGAGAGCTACGTGGCCGGACTCGAGGACGACGGCCGCTATGCGAGCGACGCCATCAAGGTGCCCAAGAAGGTGGGCTCGGTACTCGAGCTCTTCGACTGCCTCACCTGTGACAAGTGCATCCCCGTGTGCCCTAACGATGCCAACTTCACCTTCGTCTTGCCCCAGGTGGAAATCCCCACGGCCACGCTCCGCCGGGGGCAGGGCGGCGCCTTCGTCGCCGACGCCGGAGAGCCCTTGCGCATCGAGAAGAAGCACCAAATCGCCAACTTCGCGGACTTCTGCAACGAGTGCGGCAACTGCGACGTCTTCTGCCCCGAAGACGGCGGTCCCTACGTGCTCAAGCCGCGGTTCTTCGGCTCCGAAGCCGAGTGGACGAAGTACCCCACTCACGATGGCTTCTTCGTCGAGCGCAACGACGGGGGGGATCGCGTGCTCGGACGGTTCTCGGGGAACGGCTTCGAGCTACGCCTCGACGGGCAGCGCGCGACCTACGAGGGCGTGGGCTTTGCCCTGGGCTTCGACGAAGGGGACCCCGCGGGCACGGCCGAGGGCGTCCTCGACGGGGAGGTCGACCTCACCTACTTCCACATCATGAACTGGCTACGCAAGGCCGTGCTCGATGGCGACCAGGTGAACTACGTCAACGCTTGAGTCAGCGATGAATGCCAAGGAGCAGCGCCACCTGATGGTGGAGCGCCAGATCGCGGCCCGGGGGATTCGCGACCGGGCGGTCCTGGGCGCGATGCGCGAAGTGCCCCGAGAACGCTTCGTGGCCGAACACCTCGCCGAGTTTGCCTACGACGACACCCCCCTCGGCATCGAGGAGGGGCAGACCATCTCGCAGCCCTACATCGTAGCGCTGATGGCCGAGGCCCTCGAGCTGACGCCCACGACTCGGGTGCTCGAGGTCGGGGCCGGCTCCGGCTACGCCACGGCGGTGATGAGCCGCTTGGCCGATGCGGTGTATGCGATCGAGCGGCACGAACTGCTCGCGCACAACGCCGGCGTCCGGCTTCGAGACCTCGGCTACGAAAACGTCTCGGTACGTCATGGCGACGGAACCCTCGGTTGGGCCGCCCACGCACCCTACGACGCCATCGCCGTCGCCGCCGGGGGCCCGGACGTTCCTCACAGCCTGCTCCAGCAGCTCGAGGTCGGCGGGCGCCTCGTCATGCCGGTCGGGCCCGACGAGCGCATGCAGGAGCTCGTCCGCGTCCGCCGCCTCTCCGATGAGCGCTACGAGCGCGAATCCCTCGGCCGCGTCTCGTTCGTGCCCCTGATCGGAGCCGAGGGGTGGTGAGACACCCCACAATGGGGCCATCAAAGCCGCTCGACTTAATCGCGACTGGCCCCACGCTCCCCGTGCATAGTTCGCGGCGAACTTGGAGGTAGTGATGGAGTTGACCACGGCGGTGACTTGGAAAGACGGGATGGCCTTCGACGTCGAGATGGACGGCCACCGCGTGACGATCGACGCTCACGAGGAGTTCGGCGGCCGTGACCTCGGGCCCCTGCCCAAGACCCTGCTCCTAGGGTCTCTCGCCGGATGCGGTTCGATGGACGTCGTCGCCATCCTCGGCAAAATGCGGATTCCATTCCGCAGCCTGGTGGTGGATGTCGCCGGTCAGATCACCGACGACCACCCGAAGAAGTTCACGAACATCGTGCTCAACTACCGCATCGAAGGCGACGACTTGCCCCTCAACAAGGTCCGCCGAGCCATCAACCTCTC
>JAFDCW010000779.1 GCA_019312705.1 Deltaproteobacteria bacterium | reverse complement strand
ACCGGGGAGCTCTGGATCGCCACCGGCGCCGGCCTCGTCGGTTTTCGGGACGGTCGCACGCGCCTGCTCGACCATCGCAACGGCTTGCCCTCGCGGATTGTCTACGCCGTCGCGGAAACCGATGACGGGGCCATTTGGGTCGGTACCGCCGAGGGTGCGGCGCGCATTTCGACCGACGGCATCTCCACCTACCGGCGCGAATCCGGAAACCTCCCTCACAACTGGGTCACAGCCGTGGTTCCCGATGGCGACAGTGTGATCGTCGGCACCTATGATTCCGGCGTCGCGCGGCTGCACCCGGCGGGAACCGCCGAGGCCATCGCCGGCCTCGAGGCACTGTGGGTGAATCCTCACGGCGTACAAAGGCGCGGCGGTCGCCTCTACGTCAGCACCCTCGGTGACGGGCTCTGGGTATTCGGTGACGGCGAAGCCCACCGCATCACGGGCCTACCTTCCCTGGACGTGACCGGTGTTGCGCTGGCCGATGGCGACCTCTGGGTCGCCACCCGCGGCGGTCTCGCCCGGGTCCCCAGTCACTAGAACGACGGTGTCCGGACCGGGCGCCCTCTTCAGAGCGAATGCATCAGAGCGAACGCATCATGCCTTAGAGGGTCTCGACGCAGTCCATGAGGCTCATGTAGAGCTTCTCGCTGTATTCGCCGGACGCGACGTTCATGGCGTCCTCGCGGACGAAGAAGCCGCTGTCGAGCTTGCACGAAACCGTGAGCCAGGTTCCGTCCTCGTCTCCGGAGCTGCTGTCGATGGAGGCGTCGAACTCTCCGTAGGCGCCACCGCCGTGACTCTGGAGGCTCTCCTCGCTGCGTCCGGCGAGCACATCGGTGGACCAGTCCTCTTGAACCGACTGGATGACCGTGCAGGTTCCGTCCCCGGCGCATTCGACGGAGTCGACGTACCAGTAGTAGTCGCCTTCGCACCAGCTGTCACCGCAGACGTTGTGGAGGGAGCTGCGCACACTCTCAGCTTCGCCAGCCGTGAGGATGCTCTGGGTCGGTGCGTCTAGGCCGGCGTCCCGACCGAACGCTGCGCAGGCCGGGCGCTCTTCGGTCTCGCGGAGGAACGCACGCCAGTCGTTCACGTTGCGGACGAGGTAGTTGATGTGAGCTGGCCCCACCTGATGGGTTGCGGCGACGTCTGCGAGGGAGCGCATGTATCCGGTCGCGTTGGCCACGTTCCGCGCGGCATCCGAGCGGAAGTACGGGATGGCGTCGAGCTGCTCTTCGGTGGCGGTATTGGCCATGTCGAGGACGAGGGCGAGCTCGTGCACGTTCAGGGGGTCGACGCCAGCGATCGCGCGGCTGGCCGGGGCCATCAGCTCCGCGAGGTCTCCCTCGCCGGCCTTGTGGGCCTCCCAGGTGGCGCTGAAGCGGCGCAGATTGGTGAGGCCCGCGGCGCCGACGAAGTACACGTTGCCGAGGCGGGTCAGGTCACAGATGGTATCCCCGTCGCGCTCGGCGACGATGGCCTCGGCCGCCCGGGAGTCGAGGACCTTGTCGATGGTGCGAACATCCGCGGTGTTGACGAAGTCGAGGGTCAGAGCGGCTTCTTCCTGGGTGAAGGTGACGCCTTCGAGCTCACCCGCGAGGGTCTGTCCTTCGATGGCCGGGCATACGGTGGTCAGGCTCTCGGGCACGCCGTCGGCGGCATCGAGGACGCCGCACTGCTGATGGGCGGCCCGGGCGAAGATGCGCCAGTCCGCCATGGCTCCGCGCAGGTACTCCATGTGCCGACTGCCGACGCCGAAGACCTCGGCCACTTGGCTCAGGCTCGAGAAGCCGCCCGCGGCGCGCCGCGCCCGGACGAGGTTTCGTGCGGCGTCCGAACGGAAGTAGGGGATGGCATCGAGCTGCGAGACGCTGGCATAGGTCGCCATCTCGAGGGCGATGAAGGCTTCCCCTGCGGTGAAGCGGGTCCCGTCGTAGGTGCCGCCGTCCTGCATGAGGTCCTCGACGGTCACGTCGCCGGCCTCGGAGATTTCCCAGACGGCGGTGAACTGCCGGGCGCGCTCGAGGTTCGCCGGTCCCACCTGGGGCACCGCCGCGAGTTCCGAGACCGTGCAGAAGGAGCCGGCCGCGTCCCGGGCCGCGACCACATTCGCTGCGGTGTCGGCGTCGAGGCCTGCGCCGACGGCCACGTCGAGCACGTTCTGGCTGCCCTTGTTGGCGAGCTCGAGGACCAACTCCGCCTCGCGGCGGGTGAAGTCGACCCCGTCGTACTCTCCGCCTCGGGCGACACATGCCTGGTCGTCCGAGCCATCGTCGGCCTTTCCGCCGAGGCCGTCCGTGCCCGGCTCCGGTCCGTTGACCGCGCAGGCGCTGAAGGCCGTGAGGCCGAAGGTGCTGAGGAGGCAGATGAGTTGCAGGTGAGTACGCATTGTGGGCTCCGTTGCCTCGATACCTCGCAAGGTGCGTGCCTCCCCGCGAAATCCACAAAAACCTCGTGATTCCAGGATGCCTAGCCGACTAGCCGGCCGCTCGAGGGGCCGCGATCGGTGGCTCTTCCAGGCCAGGTGGCAACCCCCGTGGCCACCCCCGAGCTCCGGGGTTCTGTCCGGGGACCGCCCTCTCGGGGGAACGCATCGAGGTCCCAGGGCGTAGATCGCAGCGTATGCGGGAGTACCCATGTAAGCCCCCCTCGCAGCCCCGCGTTCGGTCGGGGTCGGTTGGCGGGTGTATGGACCGACCGCGACGGAGACGGCGAGTACGAGGATATACCGCGCTACGAGTGGACCGACCGCATGCTCACCGTGACGACGACGCGGGCCGGGGGCCTCGCGAACGCCTTTTAGAGCGATGAAGTCAACGCCAGCGTCGTCGCCGAAGGCAGCATCGAGAACCTCCTCGGCGTGCCCGACGCCGAACAG
>JAFDCW010000778.1 GCA_019312705.1 Deltaproteobacteria bacterium | reverse complement strand
GGCAGCGCCTCTGGCGGCTCAAACATCTGCACGCCATCGACGACGTAGTAGCGGCGGCCCTGGCGACGCATCGCCTTGTAGGAGATCAGATAAGTCGTGTCGTCGTAGATGGCGTGCAGATGTTTGAGCCGCCAGAGGCGCTGCCGCTCGAGTTCGAGGTCCGGCAGGATCGAATCCTGGAACACCTTGAGCAGCTCCCGTTTTTCGTCGCCACTTCCGTTGAACGCGTAGCCGAGCACGTTGCCCGTGTCGTCGAGGATCAGGACCGCTCGTACGCTCGGCGTCTGTTCCGGGCCCAGCTCGGCAAAGGCCTCCTCGATCGCGGTTGGGGTGCCGATGCGCACCATGGAGAAGATGGCGTTGTCGGCCTCGATGATCTCCTGTTCGACTTGGTCGACCTTCTCGCTGACCAGGAGCAGCGTGGACTCGGCGATGGTCTGCTCGCCGAGGCGCGTGTAGGACGTCGCCGCGCGCCAGCTGTAGTACCCGAGGACCCCGGCGGCGATGGCGATCGCCGGCAGGAGCACGAGGTAAAGCAGGCGCAGGCGAAAGCGAGACACGAACGGCCGTGAACGGCTAGTGCCGCTCCCTCTTCAGGGGCCGGGTCATGAGGTCCGTCACCGCGGCCTTCGGGTCCTTGTCCTCGTAGATCACGCGATAGACCTGATGCACGATCGGCATGTCGACCTCGTTCCGTGCGGCGAGCTCGAAGGCGGACTTCGAGGTCTTCACGCCCTCGGCCACCATGGTCATGCTGGCCAGGACTTCGTCGAGCTTCATGCCGCTGCCGAGCTTGAGCCCGACGGTACGGTTGCGGGACAGGTCGCCGGTGCACGTGAGCACGAGGTCGCCCATGCCGCCGAGGCCCGCCATGGTGAGGGGATTGGCTCCCATCTTGACGGCGAGGCGGGAGATCTCGTGCAGGCCGCGGGTGATGAGCGCCGCCCGGGTATTGAGGCCGAAGCCGAGGCCGTCGCTGATGCCGGCGGCGATGGCGATGACGTTCTTGAGGGCGCCGCCGAGCTCGACGCCGACGACGTCCTCGGTCGCGTAGGCGCGGAACCGATCGGTGTTGAAGATGTGCTGCACCTTCTCGGTAACCGCATCATCTTTGCCGGCGACGCAGACGGCGGTGGGCACCCCGGCGGCCACTTCCTTGGCGAAGCTCGGGCCGCCGAGGAAGGACAGCAGGTGGTGGCGGTCTTTGGGCAGAGCTTCTTCGAAGATCTCGGAGACCATCATCAACGTGGAGTTTTCGATGCCCTTGATCGCCGCGCAGATGGGGGCGGTCTCGGAGAAGAGCGGGGCCGCAGTCTCGAGCATGCCGCGCACGCCGTGAGAGGGCACGACCGCGAGCACCATGTCGGCGCCGACGATGGCCTTCTCGAGGTCCGCCGTCGCCGAGAGGGTCGGGCCGAGCTCGAAACCGGCGAGGTATCGCTCGTTGACGTGGGCAGAGTTGATGGCGTCTGCCTGGTCCTCGCGTCTGGCCCACAGGCGTACCCCGTGGCCCTGGTCGGACAGTTGTTTGGCGAGGGCGGTGCCCCAGGATCCGGCCCCAAGGACCGCGATTGTCTGCTCATCCATGGCCGGAGGTTAACATGAGGCTCCCCGGCAGGTCCCTCTGAGCTCGCGCGCCCCCCAGCGACCATGTGGATACCCTGTTGTCCAGCGGCTGGCCCCGGGGGCATGGGCCTGTGGGACGTGCTAGCTATCACCTCCCATGGTGCCCTGCCGTCCTTCCCTCATCTTGCTCGTCGCGGCGCTTTTGGCGTCGTCTGGCTGTTATGTGACCCACCTCGGCTCGGGCTTGGAGCCGGGGGATGGGGGCCCCGACGTGGGTTCGAGGCCGGACGCGGGCGTGGATGGGGATCGGGTGGACGCCGATCCACGGCCCGATTCGGCCTGGGTCGATGCTCGCCCGATCGACGCGGATCCGCCGCCGCCGCCGCCGCCGCCGCCGCCTCCCAGGGACAGCGGCCCGCGCCCGACCGACGCGCGCCCCGCCGACGCAGACCCGCCGCCGCCGGTCGATTCTGGCAGGCCGTCCCGGGCGTTGGCATTCGAGAGCGGCGACCGCGTGCTGATCGCGCCGTCGGTGAACCTGGACTTGACCTCCTCCCACACCTACGAGCTCTGGGGGCTGGCGAGCGCAACCAGTACCTGGTGGAGATCCGGGGCGGAAACGTCGTGGCCGGCTGGTCCACCGAAGAAGGCGAGGCCCAGGTCGACGGGCCCATCACCATGGGAGTGTGGACCCACGTGTCGGTGGTCATCGACGCTAGCCCCGAGGTCGCGTTCGTCACGCTCTACATCAACGGAGTTTCGGTCGCGCGTCGCCCCTTCCGCAACACGCTCTTCGAGGCGCTCAACGACCAGCCGCTCCTGATGGGTGCCGGGTTCGTCGGGGACATCGACGAAGTCCGCCTCTTCACCTATGCGCGCCGAGCCTGGGAGATCCCGTCCACGATGGGCGCGCGACTGTCGCCGGTGCCGCCGGGCATGGAGGCCTACTGGCCCCTCGAGGGGCGTGGCCAGATCATCATCGACCGGACGTTGCGCGGGAACGAAGGCGTGCTCGGCAACCTGACGTTCCCGGACGCTGCAGATCCCAGGTGGATTCGCGCCCGTTCCCGTTCCCGTTCCCGTTCCCGTTCCCGTTCCCGTTCCCGTTCCCGTTCCCGTTCCCGTTCCCGTTCCCGTTCCCGTTCCCGTTTCCGTTCCCGTTCGCGCGGCCGTGGGCCGGCTCTTCGTCGCTTCGCTCGATGTCGCCGACGATGCGCCTAGGGCGTGATTACTCCTTCGCTCGAGGGTCGGGGAGGGTGCCACCGTGCTCGGCCGCGTAACGGTCGTTGGTCACGTCCACAGAGGTTGCAGACCGGGTTTCCGTCCACCCGCGGACGGAGAACGGCCGAGTACATTGGGCCGTTCCCTCGGGGCGAGATCGCGCCGGGTTGACCCAGGCGATGCTGTTTAAGGGGTCGCCGGCTGGGCGGCCTTTGCTTTTTTGTCTTCGGGGCTGCCGAGCTGGAGCTCGAGCTTGTCTGGGTCGATGAGCGCGTTGGCGAGGACCTCGTCCATCTTGGTCACCGGGACGAACTCGAGGGTGTCGCGGATCTCCTGGGGTACTTCTTCGAGGTCTGCGGCGTTGCGCTCCGGGAGGATGACGCGCTTGATGCCGGCGCGGTGAGCGGCGAGGACCTTCTCCTTCACGCCGCCGACGGGCAGCACGCGACCGCGAAGGGTGATCTCTCCGGTCATGGCCACGTCGTGGCGAATGCGAATGCCCGTCAGCAGAGACACCAAAGAGGTCATCATGGTGACACCGGCGCTCGGGCCATCCTTCGGCATGGCGCCGGCAGGGATGTGGATGTGGATGTCGCTCTTCTCGAGGAAGTCCTCGGGGATATGATAGGACTCGGCGTGCGTCCGGACGTAGCTGAGGGCCGCCTGGGCGGACTCCTTCATGACGTCGCCGAGCTGACCGGTGAGCTGCAGCTTGCCGGTGCCGTGCATGCGCGTCGCCTCGATGAAGAGGATCTCTCCGCCGACCGACGTCCAGGCGAGGCCGGTCGCGACTCCAGCCTCTTCGGTGCGCTCGGCCACCTCTGACGAGAAGCGCGGCGGGCCGAGGTAGGGGCGAAGGGATTCTTCGTCGGCGAGGGTCCAGGGGCCTTCTTCACCCTCGGCGACCTTCACGGCGATGCCGCGAATGGCGCTCGCGATCTGGCGCTCGAGGGTTCGAACCCCGGCCTCGCGGGTGTAGTGGTTGATGATCGCCTCGAGGGCGTCTTCCTGGAAGTCGAGCTTGTCCGGCCCGATGCCGTGCTCGTCGAGCTGCTTGGGCAGGAGGTGCTTCTGGACGATGCCGAGCTTCTCTTTGCGGGTGTAACCCGGGATCTCGATGATCTCCATGCGGTCCCGAAGAGGGGCGGGGATGGTATCGCCGACGTTCGCCGTCGCAATGAACATCACCTTCGACAGGTCGTAGGGGATCTCCAGGTAGTGATCCGAGAAGGTGTCGTTTTGCTCGGGGTCGAGGACCTCGAGCAGCGCCGCCGCGGGGTCACCGCGGAAGTCGTGACCGATCTTGTCGATCTCATCGAGCATGAAGACCGGGTTGATGGTCGAGGCCTTCTTCATGCCTTGGATGACCTGGCCGGGGAGGGCGCCGACGTAGGTGCGCCGGTGGCCGCGGATGGCCGCCTCGTCGTGCACGCCGCCGAGGCTGATGCGGTGGAACTTGCGGCCGAGGGCCCGGGCCACGGAGCGGCCGAGCGAGGTCTTACCGACGCCGGGAGGCCCGATGAGACAGAGGATCGGCCCCTTCTTGTCCTTCTTGAGCTTGCGCACCGCGAGGTACTCGACGATGCGCCTCTTGACCTTGTCGAGGCCCGAGTGGTCCTCGTCGAGGACCTTGCGGACCGCCGCGATGTCGAGGTTGTCGGTGGTCTGCTTCTTCCACGGGATGTCGAGGATCCAGTCGATGTACGTCCGCACCACCGTGTACTCCGCGGAGCCCACCTGCATCGCCCGGAGACGCTTCAGCTGTTTCCGGGCGACCTTGTCAGCCTCGCTGGGCAGGTCGGCCTTGACCAGGCGCTCGTCGAGGGTGTCCAGGTCACCTTGGTCGCCTTCTTCTTCTCCGAGCTCTTCCTTGATGGCCTTGAGCTGCTGGCGAAGGACGTACTCGCGCTGGTTCTTGCCCATCTCCTCTTTGATCTGGGAGTTGATGCGCTCGCGCATCTTGAGCACCTCGAGCTGCCGGGTGAGGAGCCGGAGGACCTTGCGGATGCGCTCCTTGGCGTCGATGGTCTCGAGGAGTTGGGCCTTCTCGTCGACCGGCGCGTCGAGGTTTGCCGCGACCAGATCCGCCAGCTGACCTGGCTCCTGGAGCGAGTCGATGAGCGAGGTCGCTTCGCGGGGCAGCTCGGGCATGAGCTGGATGACCTGCTTGCCGATGTCGCGGAGGCTCATCGCCAACGCTTCGGCTTCGACGTCCTCGGCCCGAGGCTCGTCGAGGCGCGAGACCCGTGCCTTGAGGTAGGGGGCGTTCTGGCCGACGTTCTCCATGCGCACGCGGACCAGCCCCTGAAGGATGAGGCTGTAGTTGCCGGAGCTGTGCTTGAGCGCCTTGAGCACCCGGGCTGCGACGCCGACGGGGTAGAGGTCCGGTTGGCCCGGGTCGTCGGTCGCGGGATCGCGCTGGGCGAAGATCGCGATGACCGGCTGGCTCAGGTTCTCGATGTCTTCGACGAGGGCGACGGATTTCTCGCGTCCCACGTCGAAGGGCGCGACGGCGCCGGGGAAGAGCACGGCGTTCCGGATCGGAAGCACGGGGAGTTCGTCAGCGAACGTGATGTCCTGTTCGTCGACAGGATCCGTCGGGGTCGATTCGTCTTCAGACATGGTGTCCTATACTAGGAGAAGTGGCCGGGAAGGTGCTTCCCCGGCCCCATAAAAGGCTTTGCCGAACATAGTCACCTCGAATTTGGAAAGCAAGGGACGCGGC
>JAFDCW010000777.1 GCA_019312705.1 Deltaproteobacteria bacterium | reverse complement strand
TCCGCGCACCGACCGGCATCATGAGAAAAGATATAAAGTCGGTTGATTAGCAATACATCGGACTTATAACTAAGGCCATGGGTGGCACTCGAAAGGCGGATCGCGTCGCCGACGACCTCCTGCGAGGGATCGTTTCCGGTGAAATTACGGTGGGTTCACTCCTACCCAAGGAGGCGGAGCTGGCCCTTCGCTACGGGGTGAACCGCAGCGTCGTGCGTGAGGCGATCAAGCTTCTGGAGGTGCACCGGCTGGTTCGGCCGCAGCGGCGCCGAGGCACCGAAGTGCTCAACCCGATGCACTCCCTCAGCGCTGACGTCATCGAGGCGATGCTCTCGCCAGAGCCGGGCATGCTCGATCCGGAGGTCCTCGCGGACTTGCTCGAGGTGCGGGCCGGCATCGATCGTCAGATGACGACTCTCGCAGCCGAGCGCTGCACCCCCGAAGACACGGCGGCCCTCTATGCCTCGGTCGACGCGATCGCGGCGGCGCTCTCGGACCCCGACCTCTATGACGCCGAGGTCGACCGCTTCGTGCTGCTCATCGCCCGGGCGAGCCACAATCGTCTCTACGAGATGCTGGTCCATTGGAACCAGCGGGTCTCTCGGCAGCTGCGCGAGGTGTTCCGGGTCGCGCGCCCGATCGGAGCGCCCCACGTCGAGGGTCTGCGCATGCTCGTAGGCATGCTCGAGCAGGGCCGCGGCTCGGAGCTCCAATCCCTGGTGGATGCGTACCACCAGTGGGCGACCCCACGAATGATGGCCGCCGCCGCTCTCCGCGGTGGAGCGCCGCTATCGACGATCGCAACAGACGCAACGGACCCCGAGGAGGACTTGTCATGATGGAGCCCCACCAAAACCACGACCCGCGGCAAGACCGCTCTGGCGATTCGGCCCGCCCCGAACGGCGGAGTGGCGCTGGCAGTCTGACCCAGGTGGGCGACATCCGCGTGTTGCGTGTGAAAGGCAGCTCCTACGACATGGGCTACCAGCACGGGGCCTTGCTCGCCGAGGAGATCGCCCGGGGGCCGATCCCTTACTACCGAACGTATATCGAGCAGATCGTGAAAAAGGGAACTCGCCTCGGGCCGGTTGCCGGGCTGGTCTTTCCGGTCATCCGCCAAACCCTCGGGCGACGAGTGGGCCAGGCCATGCCGGAGTTCGCTCTCGAAACCATCCGCGGCCTCGCCGACGGGGCCGGCCTCGCCTATGCAGACCTCATGGACGGCTGCGTCATGCCCGACTCCCTTCTGTGGATCGCGGCCCGGGCGATGACCATGTCGGGGCGCGGCCCCGCCGTCGCCCACCGTCTATCCCTCGGCCTCGGATGCACCAGCGCCGTCGCCTGGGGGGACGCCACCCGGGACGGCATGCTGCTGCACGCTCGCAACTTCGACTATCACGGGGTCGGCATCTGGCCCGCGACCAAGACGGTCATCTTTCACGAGCCAGACGAGGGCCATGCCTACGTCTCGGTTGCCGCCGCCGGCGTGACCATGGGCGGCGTCACTGCCATGAACGACGCAGGCCTCACCCTCACCCTGCATCAGCACATGTTCACCGACGCGACCAGGCTCGGGGGCACGCCCATCGGCGTGCTCGGCGACGTGGTGATGCGCGAGGCAACGAGCCTCGACGACGCCGAAGCCATTCTCAGCGCTCATCGGCCAATCGGTTGCTGGACCTACCTGGTGACCGACGGAAAGAGTCGCGAGGTGCTCTGCTTCGAGGAGAACCCGGATCGTCGCGTCGCCCACCGGAGCCGTCTCGACGACTCGACGTTCGGCTATGCAAACGTCTACCTCGACCCCGAACTCGGAGCGACCGAACAGAACCTCTATGGCTCGTTTTGGCGCCACAACCAGGGACGCCATCGACGTGTGCACCAGTTGCTAGCCGACCGGTCCGGTGAGCTCGACGCCCAGGGCATGGCTTCAATTCTCAGTGACACCGGGGACACGTCGTGCCGCGTGCACAACTCGATCGCGATGGTGATGACCACCGGGTCGGTCGTCTTCCGGCCCGAGACCGGCGACGTGTGGGTGGGCACCGGTGATGCGCCGACGAGCCACGGAACATTCGAGCCCTTCAATCTGCACCAGCGCGATCATGCCCCCGAACTGGGCACCCTCACAGTCGGGTCCCGGGCGGACGAAGGGCAGCGAGACGCTTTCGAGCGGTACCGCCGAGCCTACGTCGCGTACCTCGAGGATGATGATCTTCCAGGAGGTCGTCTGCATGCGGCCGAGGCGGCGGCCCTCGCTCCCGACCAACCCGTCTATCACTTCGTCTCGGGTTTCATGGACCTCGTCTCTGGCCATGCAGCCGCCGCCGTCGACGCATTCACCCACGCCATCGACCTCGGCCACCCCGACCCCGAGCGCGTCGCCGGTTTTCATCTCTTCCGAGGGCGAGCCCGGGACGTGCTCGGCGACCGCACAGGCGCGCTCCGTGACTACCGCACCTCGCTCGGTCACCACGCCGATGTGCCGGTACACCAAGCCGCAAGGGCAGGGCTGCGCCGGGCTTTCCGGGCTTCCCAGGCCAAGCGCCTCCAACTCGACATGTCGCTCGGGGACGTGATCAACCCCTGATGGTTGCGGGCATCGGGGCCGTTGCTCTGCTCTACGACTGGGTGAGCAGCACGTAGATCACGGCGAGGACCAGCTGGACGACGGCATAGGGAAAGGCCAGTCGTACGAAGCGCATGAAGCTCAGGGGGACTTCGTATTTGTGCATCAGCGTCACGGCGACCACGGTCGAGGCGGACCCGATGGGCGTGAGGTTGCCGCCGAGGTTGGCCCCGAAGATGACGGCCCACCAGAGGCCGGAGTCGCTTGGGGTGCCGAGGCCGGTGAGGATCTTCGAGAGCATGGCCGCGAGAGGGATG
>JAFDCW010000776.1 GCA_019312705.1 Deltaproteobacteria bacterium | reverse complement strand
CGCGCCAGGTCACGCCGAGGGCGCGGCCGGCGGCGACCGCGATGCCGCCGCGCCGGGCGCGGCCGTCGTGATTGACGACGAGGACCATCGGGGCGGTGCTGACGTCTACGTCGGCAGCGACCTCGCCCTTGTAGGCGCCGGCGCCTTCGTCCCATACCAGAACCGTCGGGGTCTCGACTCCGTCGATCTCGATGGATACGTCAGCCCCGGCGGTGACCGGCACCCCGGAGACGTCTGTCACGTAGGCGTCGAGCTTCCCGTCGGCGGCAGGCACGAGTTCGACGCTCAGGTCACCGACAGCGATGACGTCCCCGTCGTGGGTTGGAGGGGCAATGCTGACTTCGCGCAGGCCCGCGAGGTGCTCGACGCCGTCGATGGTCGCCGTGAGCTGGAGAGACCCGGCGGCCATGGTCGTGCCCTCCGGGAGGACGCCGACGAACCCGGCCGTGGGCGGATCCCACGCGAGGGGGCAATCGATGGATGCCCCGCCCTCCCCGGTCACGGTCACCTTCAGATCCACGTCGGCGTCGGCGCCGAGAACGCCGCTCGGGCGCTGCGCCGTCACGAAGACGACGCCGTCGGCCTCGGCCCGGACCTCGGCCGCCATGTCACCGAGAAGCACGACGTGACCGCCGTAGGTCGGCGCGGCGGCGACGTTGATCGCCGGCGCCGTGGCCTCGGCGGTCGCGCCATTTGCGGCGACCTTGACCGTGGCGGCGCCGGCCGCCGGGGCGGTACCGACCATCGTCCCGAGGTAGGCGGAAGCACTCGCATCCCACGAGAGCATGACGGTGTGGGGCTGTCCATCCTTGCCCTGCATCGACACCTCGACCTCGGCGCCTTCGACGACCTCGCCTGCGCCGTCGGAGACGACCGCCTTGAGGACCCCGGAAGCCTGGGGCTGGAGCTCCACACCGAACTGGCCCACGACCATGCGCAGCCCGCCGATGCGGGACGCTACCTGCGCGAGATCGATGGACGCCGCCACGGCGTTCGTGGCGGGCGCTGGCGCCACCTCTTCGATGAGGCCCTCGGCCTCGGGGCTTTCCGCGGGCTCATCGCAGCCGACGATTGCAAAAGAGAGGGCCAGGGCGCCCATGGGCATGAGGCGCGAGCAGAAGCGGTTCTTGTTCATGATGATCTCCACAGCCGCGGAGAGTAGTGCACCAGACATCGCCGCGTAGTCGCCGAACGGCTCTACAAGTGACGCGAGGGCGCAAAACAGAGAGCCTTGGGGTAATTTTTCGATGAGTATGTGTGAGTTCCTGCTCGCAACTGCTTGGTGACCGGCGCTGCGTGGGCCATGAGTGCTTCATGAGCGTGAGAACCCACCGAGCTAGCGTCGCTACCGTCGCTAGCGTCCTGGCCCTCGGTCTTCTGGTGGCCTGCAGCGGTGACGACGCCGCCAGCGACTCTGGTATGGACGCCTCGGCCGACGCGACCCGAGACTCCAGCAGCCAAGACTCCGGGGCGGTGCGTCCTGACATCGGCTCTCCTCGGGACGGGGGGCGAGCGAGCACGGACTCCGGCGCCAGCGCAGACGCCCGGGTCGACGCAGACGCCGGGGTCGACGCAAGCGTGGATGCCGGACCGTTGACCGCCGCGCGGTGTTTCGCTGACGCCTACGCCTCTGCCCCACCCATCGCTCCCGACTACGAAAGCGCGATGGCGACGATTGGCAGCCACTGCTTCGGCACGAACCACCAGAACATCACCGGCGTCGAACGGGTCGTATTCCTCGGTGACTCGGTAACCGCAGGCACCCAGCCCACCCCGAGCACGCAGTTCTACCGCTCCATCGTCGCGGGGTCTCACCCCGCCGAGTTCAATCTGGAAAACCACCAACCCCCTCACCGGCACTTCCACCGTCCGGGAGTCGGGCGCCTTCGCGAACTGTGCCGAGTGGGGCCACCGGACCGAAGACCTTCTCACCCCGGGCAACCAGATCGACGACTGCTTCCCGGAGAGCCAGCGGAGCCTCCGGACCTTGGTGTTCATCGCCGTGGGCGGCAACGACATCGCGGACGTCACCGAACACGGCGTCGAAGGGGTGCCCATCTCCGACATCTGGGACGAGGTCCGCGCCTTCGTGCAGTTGATGGAGGACGCTGTTTGGTGGCTGAAGGAGCCCGGGCGGTTCCCAGCCGGCATCGATATCGTCTTCGCCAACATGTACGAGTTCACCGACGGCACCGGAGTCGTCAGCGACTGCGACGCCGCCCGCCTCGCGGGCTTCAGCTCCGACTGGGACGACCCGAGCATCCTCGCCGACATGGTCATCTACGCGCAAGAGCAGTACATGCGCATCGCCGTCGAGACGGGCAGTGACATGGTCTTCCTCTTCGAGGAGTTTTGCGGTCACGGCTTCAACCACGCAGATCCGACCGCGCCGTGCTACCGCGGCCCCGGCACTCCCCTCTGGTTCGACATTTCGTGTACCCATCCGAACCCCGCGGGTCACCAGGCCATCGCTGACATGTTCCTGGCCGTGGTGGACGAGTAGCGCCCCCGGGAGCGTTGGCCGCCGTGGCACGCATCTGGTAGACGTTTGGGTATATGAGCGAAAAAACGGCTAAGGGCGGGGTCATCGTCATGGCCCACGGGGTCGTGAAGACCACCGCGCTGCTCGTCGGCGGGCCATTGGTGGTCCTCAGCCTGATGGCGCTGGTTGGGCTCGTCACGGACAACCTCTGGGTGCGCCTCGGGGTCGCTCTGGTCACCGCGGTCGGCGTGCCGCTATTCCTCGCGGATCGACTGCTTCCCAAGGACGATCCGTCGAAGGGCCGCGGAATCCCGTCGGACGTCTTCGCCGTGGCCTGGTTAGGTCTCAGCGTGCTGATGCTCCTGGTCGCAGGGCCCATCGTCGCGGCTGAGGGGCAGCGTCTCTCGGAGGACGGTTTGCCCCGGGTCGGGGGCATTGTGACCGCCCTCTCCGGGTCGGAATCGACGACGAGTGCAACCGAGGCCGTAGACGAGGAGTTGGACGGGGGCGCGGCGGACGACGCCCAGGTCACCGATGTCGCCGACGACGCCGCCGCGGACGGCACCACCGCTGACGCAGGCGCCGATGCCGCGGACGCCGCCGCCGACGCCGAGGCAGAGGCCGACGACGAGGCTCCCACCGTCTCGACCGAGGACCTCACGCCCGCCGAGCTATTCCAGCGGTGGTCCGCTTCCGTCGTCTCCGTCCGGGTCGGCATGAGCGGCATGGGCGGCGGCACCGGCTTCATCATCGATGCCGACGGCACCATCGCGACCAACCAGCACGTAACCAACGGAGGTTCGTTGATTCGCGTGAAGCTGGTCGACGGAACCTGGGCCAGCCGGGTCGAGCTTCTCTACGAAAACGCCGAGGTCGACATCGCGCTGCTGAAGATCGAGGCCAACTCCGACCTGCAGCCCGTCCTCCTCGGCGACGCAGACGCAGTGCAGGTGGGCGAACGAGCGATCAGCATCGGCAACCCCCTCGGCCTCGACCACACGGTCACCGACGGCTTGGTATCGGCACGCCGGCTGGTCCAGGGCCGGCGCATGATTCAGATGTCGACCCCCGTGTCCCCGGGCAACTCCGGGGGCCCGCTCTTCAACCTGCGCGGCGAGGTCATCGGGGTGACGACCTCCCAGATAGGAATGTTCAACCGGGGCCAAAACCTCAATCTGGCGGTGCCGGTAGACGTGCTCAAGGAGCAAATCAAGGACGACTACCCTGACCGGCGCTCCGTCGGCGGCGGTGAACCCAACGGAACGGGGAGCTGGTGATGGGTAGACGGTTCATCGTCCTCGTCATCCTGGTCCCGCTGCTCGGGGTCCTCGGCTTGCTCGTTGGCACCCGCCTCACGGGGCTCGAGCTACCCGCGACAACTGACTCGGAGACCGGCGAAGAAGGCACTGAATCCGCCACGACGGGGGTGACCGTAGACGGCGGCGACGCTGCATCGGCGAGCGCCAGCGGGCAGGATGGCGGCACCGCCACTGAGGTCGATGCCGCAGCACCTCACCCGCGCGAAGCCCTCCGCGTGGTCGGCATGGGCTGGGAGCTCATGGTTCCGGGCGTCCTCGCGAATGGCGGGACGACCCCGAGCACCGAGGGGTCCTTCGGCACAGCCGGCCTCGACCTGCACCTGAGTACGACCCGAAGCATCGACCGAATCGAGGCAGCCCTCGCCCAGGGCGGGGACGACGAAGCGGGCGCACACATTGCCATCCTTCCGCTACCCGCCTTCGTCGCCAGCTACGAACGGCTGCGCGCCCTCGAGCCGCAGGTGTTCTTCGTAGTTGCGTGGTCCCGGGGCCGAGACGCCATCTTCGGCCCCGACGTCGACTCGTTGCGCAGCCCGCCGCGCCGCAACGTGACTCTCGAAGGACGCCCAGGCACCTCTGAAACGCTCACCTCGCTCTTCATGCTGAGCCACGCCGGCGTCGACCTCGGACGAATCCGGCTGCTCGGCGGCAACGCCAGTGGCAAGCATTTCACCGCCGTCGACCGCGCGTCGAATGGCAACGCCAGGAACGGGGGATCGCGCGTCCTGGCGACGACCGCCGACGCGTCCGAGCTCATCCCCTACGTCGCCATCGCCCCGGCCGGCTTCCTCGAAAGCGACGGCGAGTCGGTGACCACCTGGACCCGGGCCTGGCTCGAGGGCGTCACCCAGATGCAAGACGACGTCCCCGGCGCCGCGCGCACCGTCGCCGAG
>JAFDCW010000121.1 GCA_019312705.1 Deltaproteobacteria bacterium | reverse complement strand
GACGATGTTCGTCTACACGACCGGCGAGGGAGTGTGGGGCTTCACCTACGACCCGAGCGTCGGCGAGTTTTTCCTCTCCCACGACGACATTCACATCCCGGCCCGGGGAGACACCTACTCGATCAATGAAGGCAACCACTGCTACTGGAAGCCGGGGGTCCAGGAGTGGGTGGCTTGGATGAAGAGCAACAACCCCGACGAGGGAAAGCCCTACAGCCTGCGCTACATCGGCGCGATGGTCGCGGACCTGCATCGTACGCTGCTCCGGGGCGGCGTTTTTGCCTACCCCGCCGACGAGAAGAAGCCCGAAGGCAAACTGCGTTTGCTCTACGAAGCTGCGCCCTTCGCCTTCATCATCGAGGCCGCTGGCGGTGTCGCGACCGACGGCAAGAAGCGCATCTTGGACATCGAGCCCGAGACACTGCATCAGCGCACGCCCCTGATCATCGGCAGCCCCGGAGACGTCGAAGACGCGGCCCGCTACTTCAACCGCTGATTACGCGGACCAAGGACAAGAGGTCGCAAAACTGGACCTAATGTAGGACATGCACGTACATGGTAGGTGTGCGTCGTCGTCTAGTCCTGGGCCTCAAGGTTTCTGTGTCGGTGGGTCTGCTGGCCTATGTGCTCTGGTCCGCATTGCAGCGGGATGGGATCAACGCCCTCGGTGCACGGCTCGAAGGCCTGGATCCGCTCTACCTCGTCGTCGCCGTACTTCTGCACTTCGCGGCCGTGGCGGGGGGGGTGCTCCGGTACCGGCTCCTCCTCAGAGCCCGAGGGCTCACTCTCCCCCTCGGCTGGCTCAGCCGCTCCTACCTGGTCGGGCGCTTCGTCGGCGCCTTCACCCCGTCGACGATGGGACTCGACCTCTTCCGGTCGGTCGAGGTCGCCCAGCGAACCGGCAAGCGCGCCCAAAGCGCCGCGGCGATCCTGTCAGAAAAGCTCTTTGGTCTCCTAGGCTTATCCATCCTGACCCTCACCCTACTGCCCGCTGGGACCGCCGATATGCTCGGCCCGACCGCGGGACCCATCGCTCTCCTGGTTCTGGCCTGCGCGAGCCTTGGACTGGTCGCCCTGCGGCGCCCGATGGCCTTTGCGCCGGTCCTCCGCCTAGCCCCAAAACGCCTTCAGGGGCGCGCTTCCGCCCTCCTCGAGGCCATCGCCGAAGGAGGCCTCTCGGCGGGAGACGTCGGTGGGGCCCTCACCCTCTCCCTCGCCTCACATCTCGCGGCGGCTTCGGTTTTCGCGGCAACCGGACTCGCCCTCGGCGTCGATGCGAGCCCAGCGACCCTCTTGGTCGTCGGAAATGCAATCGTCATCGCGACGCTCCTGCCCATCTCCATCGGAGGCGTGGGAGTGCGCGAGGGGGTGGCCGTCGTACTGCTCGGTATGGCCGCGGTCGGGCCAACCGACGCGAGCCTCGTTGCCCTCCTCGGTTATCTTACGGGGCAGATGCCGGCCCTCGTCGGTGGTATACTTCAGATATCACGGAGTTCCGGCGCGCCATCTTCGGTCGCGGCGGCACCGGCCGGCATCTAATTGCAACAACAAGGCAATGAAACGGGTATGCGTTCCTCGGGGGGGACAATGAAGATCAAGGGAAGGGTCCTCGTCGTCGACGATGAGCCAGCGCTCTGCCGGGCGTACCGGCGCACGCTCGAGGGCGCCGACTACGAAGTAGTCATCGCCCACGACGGCGAAGCGGCCATCCGCGCATTCGGCGAGGAAGAGATCGACGCCATCCTGACCGACATCAGCATGCCGGGGATGACCGGCGTCGAGCTCCTCCGGCGCATCCGAGCCGAGGACGAGGACGTCCCGGTGGTGCTCATCACCGGGGGCCCAACCGTCGAAACGGCGATCCAGGCGATGGATCACGGGGCCCTGAAGTACATCGTCAAACCCGTCGATTCGACGGAGCTGGTGACGGTCGTCGAACGGGCAGTGCATCTGTCGAAGCTCGCGGACGTGAAGCGTCAAGCCCTCGCCGTCCTCGGCGACGTCAACGCTCGCATTGGCGACCGCGCCAAGGTGGAAGCCGCCTTCGATCGCGCCTTGGTCCAACTCTTCATGGTCTATCAGCCGATCGTGTCGTTTTCGGGGCGGTCGATCTTCGGCTACGAGGCGTTGGTCCGTTCCCGCGAGCAGGAGCTTCCACACCCGGGCGCCCTCTTCGAGGCAGCGGAGCAGCTGAACCGAGTCGACGACCTCGGCCACAAGATTCGGTCGATCGCACCGGCACCGGCGGCCAACCTGCCGGGCATGCTCTTCCTGAATCTTCACCCCGAAGATCTCTCCGACGAGCGGCTCTACGCCGAGGACAGCGAGATCTGCCAGATGGCCGATCACGTGGTGCTCGAGATCACCGAGCGGGCGTCCCTCGATGGCGTGCCCAACGCGCGCGTTCAGATTGCGCGCCTCCGGAGCCTCGGGTTCCGGGTGGCGGTCGACGACCTCGGGGCGGGCTATGCCGGGCTGACGAGCTTCGCCATGCTCGAGCCCGACGTCGCAAAGCTCGATATGGGGATCGTCCGCGACGTGGACACCCTGCCGACCAAACAGAAGCTCGTTCATTCGATGGCCGACCTCTGCCGTGACATGGGCATCGCCCTGGTCGCGGAGGGGGTCGAGACCGAGGATGAGCTGCGCTGCCTGGTCGAACTGGGATGTGATCTCTTCCAGGGCTATTACTTCGGCCGCCCCGCCGAGACCCCAGGCGACATCAACTGGCCCGACTGGTAAGGGTCTACCCGGCGCGCGCTCAGAGGCGCGCGATTTCCAAGGCCCGAAACCGCGCGCCGAGGGTGAGTTCGAGGCTCACGGTGACCCGGCCGGTCAGGCCTACGAGGGGGCACTCGACCCTCGCCGGGCCGGCCTCGAGGGTAGCGCGGCCGCCGACGAGAGTGACGGTGACGACATCGCCCTCATTGCGCGGGACCCTGCAATCGCCAACCGCGACTGCGCTGGACGTAATACCCACGGTGAAACGAACCTGGTCTTCGTCGGTCAAGACCACGTCGTGGTCTCCGGTCACCGTCGGGCTGAGGGTCACGTCGCGAAACATGAGCGCGGCCACCGATACCGGCGCCGACGCCTGCCGAGCCTCGAGGCCATCCGGGCCGGTCATATAGAGTGGCGCCGCCGCGAGGGCGAGCCACGGCGCGTCGGAGGGCACCAGGACCGCGGGGGGGGTATCGAAGGGGCCGCGCACGAGCAATCGCCGATAAGCCCCCCCCGTGGGCCCGACCTCGGCGACAGCGCCATCGTCGCAGGCGACCAGATGTGACGCCCGGTGTTTCGGGGGCGCGACCTCCTCGGCGGTCCCGCGACCGACGTCGATCTGAAACGCCCGCAGCGCCGCGGATGTGTCTCGGCCGACCACCAGGATGCGCTCGTCGAGCAGAGCGACCGCCCGGGCGTCCTCGAGGCCAGGGAATCCAGCGAGGCTCACGTCGTGACGGACTGCTCGGTCCGGCCCATCGAAAACCAGCACCGTGGCGGCGCGTTCGAGCTCCCCGAGCCCCCCCACGGCAACGACACGGCGCCCCGGAAGTGAGACGAAGGAAGCGCCGACGCGGTCGGGCAAAAGGGGTGCCCCCGGCGCCGAGGCGTTTTCGACCTCACCGAATGTGAGGGGTCCGATAGCGAGGCTCTCGACGGTCGGAACGAACGCCCCGGCGGTGCTTCCCCCGACGACGACGATCGTCCCGTCCGAAAGAGCGAGGGCCGTGGGGCTTCGACGGGCACGGAGGAGGTCACCGATGCTCTCGTCCACGTCACCGGACCGAGGATCGATCAAGACCGTCGTCGCAAGTTCAGCCGCCCCCGCCTCGACGACACCACCAACCAATACGACACGCCCGTCGGGCATCACCGCTGCGCCGTGGTCCCGGCGACGGCAGACTTCGGCCCCGGCACACATGCGCCCCGCGGCGTCGACGTCGAGGGCGTGGGCCGTGTGGTCATAGACCTCGAAGCTCTCTTCGGCGGGCAGGTCTTCCCGCTGGGATCCCCCCGAGATGAGGACGCGATCGCCCGCCCGGGTAGCCGTCGCCCCGACACGGCGGGTGGCCAGGGTGAAGGTCTCGGCGAGGGTCGTTTCGTCCTTCGGGACGAGGATGAACTGCGGCCGTGCTTCAATGCCGTCGTCGCTGAGGCCCCCGGCTACGAGGTAACCGCCGCCAGGCAGCTCCGCCACGGCCGCCAGGGCCGGGGCGCGAACGTCGGGGTCCGGGGTCCCGCAGCTCGAGCCGAGGGGAAGAAGCAGAAGCGTATCGACGGTATCGACGACTTCGCGCCGATGCAGCGCCCCGGCGACGAAATCGGCGGACCCGTCCACGAACAATTCGAAGGTGAGCGCCGCGGTTCCAAAGGGAAACTCGAGGACAGGGACCGCCTCCACCCCTTCAGGGGTCAAGACCTCGACTGTCTCTTCTGAAGCGGGAAAGTCACCGGAAGCCACGATCAAGACGCGGCCGGAGCCCGTCGGGGGCTGACAATCGGGGTCGGTCGGGAGCGTGAGTTGAATCCGGGCCCGGGTCACTTCCGTCGCCGGTTCACAGGCGACGCAGACGGCGATCGAAGCCGCCGCAAGGAAACCGACGAGGAACACCGGTGCCGTCCGCATCGCGCTATGATCTCTCACGAATGCCGGCATCGGTCCAATCACCGCCGACCGTCCGCCAGTTCGGGAAGTATATCCTCGACGAGGAGATCGCCCGGGGCGGCATGGCGCGGGTCTACCTGGCGCGTCTCCGGGGTCTCGGAGGCTTCGAAAAGAAGCTCGTGGTCAAGCAGGTCCTCCCGGAGCTCGCAACCGACCCGCGCTTCATCGAGATGTTCGTCGAGGAGGCCAAGACCCTGGTTCAAATGAGCCACCCGCACATCGTCCCGGTGTACGAACTCGGGATCGTCGATGGGGTCTATTTCCTCGCGATGGAGTTCGTCGATGGAGCGACCCTCGCGGAGATACTCGGCGAGGGACCGCTGCCGCCGACCTTGGCGGCCCACCTAGGCATGCAAGTGTGCGACGCCCTGTCGTACTCCCACGAGCGCTTCGAGCTCGTGCACCGCGACGTGACTCCCCGCAACGTGATCGTGGATTCCCTCGGACACGTGCGATTGCTCGACTTCGGCATCGCTGCTCGGCCCGAGGGCACCCTCGTCGGTGAGGTCTTCGGCTCCCACGGGTACATGAGCCCGGAGCAGGCCCGCGGCGCGATCGTCAGCCCCCAGAGCGATCTCTTCAGCCTCGGAACTGTGCTCTACGAAGCCCTCATCAACCGCCCGGCGTTCCTACGAGGGTCGCCGGAGCAGACTCGCGCCGCGCTGCTCGATGAGCCTCCCCCGAGCCTCGCCGATCACGGCTCCATCCCCCCAGTCCTCGCGCGGCTCGTCGACGAGACCCTGATGCCGGGGCCTGAAGACCGCCCGGTCTCGGCGAAGCGCATGGGCAAGATGCTGCGCGCATTCCTCGCGGCAAGCGCTCCGGAAGGAGTCGCGCCGGAGCTCGGCGATCGGGCACGGTCCGCCAAGTCAGCCGCGAATAAGCGTCACCGGAAACCAGCCGACCCCTCCGCGTCCCTGGAGGGCGATACGCCGGCTCGAGCATCGGTGCGCACCATCGCGACGAGCGTGACCCTGCGCAGGATTCTCGGCGACGAATCGACGGACTCGTCGGATGCGGTGGCGCCCGCGCCTACCCTCGAGGAGGGCACGGTTCCCATCCCCGGTCGCACATCGAGCCAGGACGGGACCGTGCCCATCCCGGAACGAAGCTCGAACCAGGGCGCGACCCTTCCTTTCGTTCGAGAGAGCCCCGCCGAGCGAAAGGACTCACCGACCAGGAACCGGCGACCACTCCTCGTGGCGGGTCTGGTCGTGGTCGTCGTCGCGGCCCTCGGGTACCGCGCGGCGATGGACCGGGGTTCTGGTCAAGAAGGCCGAATGAACCAAGATGCCGGTGCCGACCGGTCACTGACCGATGCGGCGACTGCCCTCGCGGCCGGGGCCACCGAGGATGCGGCGACGCCCACCGATGGCGGGCCCGCCGACGCGGCCTCACCGAGCGCCCAGGACGCCCACGCCGCCTCCAGCCACGACTCCGGGGCTGGCCCCTCGCCGGAGGGCCCAGTCAACGTCATCGCCACGAGCGCACGCATCAGTATCAGCGCCCAGCCCTGGGGCGAGTATCGCCTCGACCGCGCAGCCCTCGGCACGGAGGCGGTCCGGGATCGAGCCATTGCACCGGGGCGCCATACCCTGCGCATCACCAACGACTCCCTCGGCAAGTCCGCCGAGGTGACGTTCGAGGCGGAAGCCGGCGAGGCGCTGCGGGCCCTGGTGAACTTCAACGACGGCGAACCGACAATTCAGATCACGAGGCGTCGAGGCTCTTGAGAAGCTCCCCGAGCTCACTGCCGAGCTTGGCGCCTTTGACCAGGAAGTGCCGGATTCCGAGCTGATGCAAGAGTTGCCGATCGTCCTCCTGGGCGCCGGCGCTGACGAGCACGATGGTGCACTTCTCGGCGAGGTGAGATCCGCGCATGTACATGCAGACCTCGATGCCGTTCATCTTCGGCATGTGCAGGTCGAGGATCATCACGTCGGGGTCGAAAGAGCGCAGCGCGTCCACCGCCTCTTCGCCGTTGCCCACGATCTGCACCTCGACCTCTTCGCCGATGGAGCGCATTACGTAGAACGACTCGAGCTTGGCGATGTCAGCGTCGTCCTCGACGATGAGCACGCGTTCGACGCCGCGGGTCTTGTCCGATGGTGCTTTGGTCAGCACCGCGTCGAGCATCCACGCGATGTGCTCGGCGGACTGGGGGCGGCTGCCGGCGGCGGGGGCGAGCATCTCCGTGATCAACGCACTGAGACCCTCGGGTAGGTCGTCGCGCAGGACCCGAATGTCGGGCACCGCCTCCATGTGCACGTCGTAGAGTTCGGGCAACGTCGGCGCCATGCGGGGCAGTTCTCCGGTCAGCATCTCGTAGGCCGTGACCCCGAGTGCGTGAATGTCGACGAGAGGCCCGGAGCCGGGAAGGAGTTGTCCCGTGAGGGCTTCGGCGGACATATAGGGCGGTGAGCCCGCGACCATATCGGCCTTGGAGAAGCTGAACTCCGGCAGGAAGAGTCCGAAATCCATCAGCACGACGCGGCCGTCGGGGCTGAGCATGATGTTGCCGGGCTTGACGTCTCGATGCGCGATTCCGGCTTGGTGCACGACGGAAAGCCCCTCGGAGACGGCCTTGAGAATGGGCACCGCCTCGGCCGCGCTGAAAGGCTGGGCGCTGACAAGTCGTTGCTCGAGCATGTCCGCGAGAGACACACCATAGATGCGCTCCATCACGATGTAGTCGATGCCGCGGTGGACACCGATGCCGTGCACGGTGATCAGAGTCGGATGGCGGAACGCTGCCATCGCACGGGCTTCCTGCCGGATGGCAGGCAGGTCGAGGGTGGGCCACGACGCCTTGATCGCGACGCGGCGGTCGAGGGAGTGATCGTGGGCTTCGAGGACCTGCCCCATGCCCCCATTGCCGAGCACTCGGCGCACCTCGTAGATGCGTCCGATGAACTCGCCGATTTCGAAAATCGGCTCTTCGCTCTCGGAGCTCCTCGTCCCGATTGCCGTCTGGCGGTCAGCCTCGTCGTCCACGACCCCCGGATGATAACCGATTATCGCGGCTCAGAGACCTTGAGATGGATTCGCCGGTAGCCGAGGGACGTCGAGCTCGGGGCCCGCAACCGGAAGCGCGTCGCCGCCGTTCTGGACGTGCTGCTGGTAGACTTGGGCCATGAAGTGGGCGTGGGCGACCATGCCGAGGACCGCCACGGGGAAAACGCCGACGAAGCAGAAGAAGGTGCCGATGGTGCCCAAGATCGAGCCGACGACACCGAGGATGAGCGTGCCCTTGAGCAGCTCCCCGAAGTTCTTTTTTGTGAACTCCATTACTTCGCCGAACTTCATGGCGGGGGCGAGGTCATCGCAGAGCTCGGCGCGCATGGCCGCCACATTCGCCGGGATGGCGCCGACGATGGCGAGGATCATCACCGAGAAGTAGCCGACGGCCATGCAGCACATGCCCGCGACGGGCCCGAGGGCAGCGAGGCCCGAGTTGCCCCCCTCGGCGGCCACGGCCACGCCGCCGAAGACCATGGCGATGAAGCCGAAATACAGACACATGATCGAGCCCATGACGAGCACGATGACGGGCAAGCTCCAGAGGAAACGGGCGATAAGGCCCTTGAAGCCGAGCCCGACGAGCTTGCCGAGGTAGTTCATGTCGATCTCGAGGCGGGGCATCGGGGTGTCTTGCCCATGCACCGCCCGACGCATGATGAGCGCCTGCCAGCCGACGAGGGCGAGCTGACCCACCAACGGGATGACCATTGCCGACAGGAGGATCAGCGAGCCGATGAGCAGCTTGTTGATCCACTCGGGGTCTTCCCGAGCGACGCGATAACCCTTGAGGTAATCCATGGGCTCAGGGCTTCACACTACTCGCGGGGCGAGAAGCTGAAGGGCACGCTCACGACGGCGCAGCCGCCGCTGGTTCCGGGAAAGCGCCAGGTGCGCGCGATGTTGCGCACACAGGCGAATACCGGCGGGCTGCGCAGAGAGCCGCTGACCCGGGTCCCGGCGACCTCACCGTTGGCCCCGACGCGGACCATGACGCGCATGTTGCCCTGGAGAAAGTGGTTCTGCTTGAGCTGGCGCTCGTAGCAGCTGCGGATCTGGCGGTCGTAGCCGCGGATGAGGCGCGCGGCGGCGGCGGCATCGATGGAGCCGGAACAGTCCCAG